>JANQIV010000011.1 GCA_028282005.1 Melioribacteraceae bacterium
CGGCAAAAAAGGGCCGAAGAAACCAGTTAGAAAACAAAACGAAGATACAGTTAAAAAAGATGCAGCAAAGGCTGAAAATGTAAAAGCGGATAGCAAAGAAGAAGTTAAAACTGAAAAAGCTGCTCCTGCTCCGAAAGTAGAAGAAAAACCTGCTGAAGCAGAAGCAAAAAAAACTGAAGAATAAGAACAGAAAAAATAAATAAGGATAATACAATGGCAATAAGTGCTCAACAAGTAAAAGAGCTAAGAGACAAAACCGGCGCTGGTATGATGGACTGTAAAAAGGCACTTACAGAAGCGGAGGGTGATTTCGAAAAAGCAATTGAAATCCTCCGTAAAAAAGGTGCTTCCGTAGCTGCAAAAAGAGCTGAAAGATCTGCAAACGAAGGTTTGATTCTTACAAAAATACTTGATGGTGGTAAAAAATCAATTATTGTTGAAGTCAATTGCGAAACTGATTTTGTTGCTAAAAGTGATGACTTTACAGCATTTGCAAATTATATATTAGCTGCAATCGAAAATGAAAATCCTGCGGATATGACTAGTCTTCTTGAAACAACTTATGAAGGTAAAAAAGTTGGTGACGAACTTTCAGCGATCACAGGTAAAATTGGTGAAAAGATTGAAGTGAGCAGATTTAATGTCGAAGCAGCAGAGAACGGTTTATTAGTAGATTACGTGCATCATGGTGCAAAGCTAGGTGTTATTATCAAAGCAGACAAAGTTAATGATGGTGTTACCGAAGAATTGACCCCAATGTTACGTGACATAGCAATGCAAGCGGCGGCAATGATGCCTCAGTACTTAACTAGGGAAGATGTGCCAGCAGAAGTTATTGAAAAAGAAAAAGATATCTATAAAGAAGTATTGAGAAAAGAAGGTAAACCTGAAAATATGCTTGATAAAATTGCAGAAGGTAAATTAAACAAATTTTATCAAGAAGTTTGTTTAGTTGATCAAGCATTTGTTAAAGATAATACTAAAACTGTTAAAAGTCTTATCAACGAATTCAACAAAGAAAAATCTTCGGAAGTAAATCTCACATTATTCCATAGATTTCATGTAAGTGACGAAAAAAAGTAATTTTATAAAAGGTCTTATTAAATAAGACCTTTTTTTTTATTATATTTTGGGTTAAATATGAACAATAATTTAAAATATAAGCGTGTCTTATTAAAACTCAGTGGTGAGTCATTAATGGGTCAATATGGTCACGGAATTGATCCGGGTATGCTTGATTTTTTTGCAACTGAAATTAAAAAAATTCATGATTTAGGTGTTGAAGTTGGAATCGTAATTGGCGGTGGAAATATTTACAGGGGGTTGAACGCCAACGATCAAGGAATAGAAAGAGTTACCGGCGATTTTATGGGAATGCTCGCGACGATGATTAACTCGCTTGCACTTCAAAATGCTTGCGAAAATGCTGGTATGTTTACAAGGTTAATGAGTGCAATCAAAATGGAAGAGATTGCAGAACCTTACATCAGAAGAAGGGCGATGCGTCACCTTGAAAAAGGAAGAATTGTTATATTTGGTGCTGGAACCGGACATCCGTATTTTAGTACTGATACTGCAGCTTCCTTAAGAGCGGTTGAAATTGAAGCAGATGCAATTGTGAAAGGTACACGTGTTGAAGGTGTTTACGATTCCGATCCGGAAAAAAATCCTGAAGCATCCTTCTTTGATAAAATCTCATACTTTGACGTTCTTCAAAAGAATTTAAGAGTAATGGATTTAACTGCCATTAGCTTGTGTAAAGAAAACAGTTTACCGATTATTGTCTTCAATATGAATAAAGAAGACAATTTATTGAAACTAGTAAAGGGTGAAAGTGTCGGTACAACTGTAGATAATTTTTCAATCAGCGAAAATTAAATTACAAAATAATCCAAGGGTTTTATTATGATTAACGAACATATTAAAGATGCAAAAACTCGAATGGATAAATCGATAGAAGCTTTTAGACAAGAAATTGCAAAGATACGTACCGGTAAAGCAACTACAGCATTGCTTGACGGAGTTAAGGTTGATTATTATGGAAATCCTACACCATTAAATCAAACAGCAAATGTTTCTGTGCTTGATGCACACACTTTATCAATTACCCCGTGGGATAAAAACATGGTAGCGGAAATTGATAAAGCAATTCGTGCTGCTGATTTGGGCTTAAATCCGGTTAATGATGGGACAAATATTAAAGTTCCGATTCCGCCATTAAATGAAGAAAGAAGAAAAGAGCTGGTCAAGCTTGTTAAAAAATTTGGTGAAGATGCAAAAATAGCGATCCGTAACGTTCGCCGTGATGCAAATGAACACTTAAAAAAGCAGGAAAAGGATAAAGAATTATCTGAAGATTTAAGACACGATGCCGAAGCTGAAGTACAAAAACATACCGATGATCATATCAAAAAAATTGATGAGATGATAAAGCACAAAGAAGAAGAAATAATGGAAGTCTAAAAAAATCTTCAATAAAATTTAAAGCCGTCTTTAAGACGGCTTTTTTGTTTTAAAGAATATGCTTAAGTTTTGATAGGACAATATCATCTTTTTAACAGAACCTTAATAAGTGTAAGGAACATTCCTATGAGTATCACCAAAGAAGAAGCCCTAAAGTATCACAGTGATGGAAGAAAAGGAAAAATTGAAGTTATCGCGACAAAACCATGCTTTACACAAAGAGACCTATCGTTAGCCTATACTCCTGGCGTGGCAGAGCCATGCAGAGAAATCCACAAAAATGTTGATGATGTATTTAAATATACCGCAAGAGGTAATTTAGTTGCGGTAGTTTCAAACGGCACTGCCGTTTTAGGTTTGGGAGATATTGGTCCTGAAGCCGGTAAACCTGTGATGGAAGGAAAAGGTGTATTGTTCAAAAGATTTGCAGACATTGACGTATTTGATATCGAAATTGATACTAAAGACGTTGATGAAATTGTCCGCACAGTTAAACTTTTAGAGCCAACTTTTGGCGGTATTAACTTAGAAGATATTAAAGCTCCTGAGTGCTTTGAAATTGAGCAAAGACTAATTGAAGATATGGATATTCCAGTTTTCCATGATGACCAACACGGTACCGCAATTATCTCTTGTGCAGCATTAATTAACGCAGCTGAAATCGCGAACAAAAAATTGGAAGATTTAAAACTTGTTGTTTCCGGTGCTGGTGCATCGGCAATTGCTTGTTGCGATATGTACATTTTAGCTGGTGTTAAAAGAGAAAATATAGCAATGTTTGATTCCAAAGGACATCTTCATAAAGGCAGGAACAACTTAAACGAATATAAACAAGCATTTGCTCAGGATCATGAATTTGAAGATTTAAAAGCTGCAATGACAGGTGCAGATGTATTTGTGGGACTGTCAAAAGGTGACATGGTTTCACAAGATATGGTTAAAGTTATGGCTGATACTCCGATCATTTTTGCGATGGCTAATCCTGATCCTGAAATTAGATATGAAGTTGCGAAAGAAGTTCGTGAAGATTTAATAATGGCAACAGGAAGAAGTGACTACCCTAACCAAGTAAACAATGTTTTAGGATTCCCATTTATTTTTAGGGGTGCACTTGACGTTAAAGCCAAAGCGATTAATGAAGAAATGAAAATGGCTGCCTCAATGGCTTTGGCTGAATTGGCAAAAGAAAAAGTACCGGAAATGGTAATCAATGCTTATGGCGTAAAAGATTTATCATTTGGTGCAGAATATATTATTCCAAAACCATTTGATCCACGCGTACTTTGGAAAGTAGCACCTGCAGTAGCAAAAGCTGCTATGGATACCGGTGTAGCTCGCGAGCCGATTGAAGATTGGACTGCATATGAGGAAGAATTACAAGAGAGACTCGGTTTCTCTCAAGAAATAATCAGAAG
>JANQIV010000065.1 GCA_028282005.1 Melioribacteraceae bacterium
CATTGGGATTACCACCTTTTAACGGCCAATTTAAGACTCCAACAGGGATACCATTCGACTTCATAAATTTTGCTGTACCTTTTGTAGCGTAGAATTTCATGCCAAGCTGCATGAATCTTTTTGTTGCTTCAAGTAACTCAACTTTTGATTGAATATCCCCCGAAGAAATTAGTACTGATTTTATAGGGAATTTGTATCCAACTGAAATTAAAGCTTTGAGAAAAGCTTCATTAAAATCATCGCCCATGCATGCTACTTCACCGGTTGAGGCCATTTCAACACCGGTTGTCGGATCTGCACCTTCCAATCTTGTAAAAGAAAACTCAGGAGCCTTTACTCCTACAAAATCATAGTTAAACCCAAAATCAGAATTTTTCTCAACCTGTTTACCAACAATAACTTTAGCTGCTGCTTCAATAAAATTTCTTTTTAATGTTTTTGAAATAAACGGGAAACTCCGCGAAGCTCTTAAATTGCATTCAATTACTTTTACCTGGTTATCTTTTGCGATAAATTGAATATTGAAGGGGCCGTTTATATTCAAGTTTGATGCAATCTTGAAAGCTATATTTTTTATTTGCCGGATTGTTTCCAAATATGTTCTCTGTGGAGGCAGAACAAGTACAGCATCACCGGAATGAACACCGGCATTTTCAACATGCTCCGAAATCGCGAAGCAAACTAATTCTCCGTTTTGCGCAACACCATCAAATTCAAGTTCTTTTGCATTTTCCAAAAACTTGCTAATTACGGTCGGATGTTCTTTTGAGATATCAGAAGCAGCTTGTAAAAACTTTAAGAGTTCATTTTCGTTTGATGCTACAGCCATGGCCGATCCGCTTAAAACAAACGATGGTCTAACCAATACAGGAAATCCAACTTTGTTTGCAAAGTTTACCGCATCTGAAACTGTTGATAACTCACTCCACTCAGGCTGGCCTATTCCAAGCTTGTCAAGCATCGATGAGAACTTACTTCTGTTTTCAGCATTGTCAATTGAACCAGAAGTAGTACCCAAAATTTTCAATCCCGCACGATCCAGTTTTGAAGCAAGATTATTAGGGGTTTGGCCACCCATAGAAATTACAATTCCATTAGGATCAATCTTTGAATATATTTCTCGGATTGTTTCAAGTGTAATTTCTTCAAAAAACAATGCGTCTGATTCATCATAATCCGTACTCACTGTTTCCGGATTACAATTTATCATAACTGTTTTATAACCTTCTTTTCGCAATGTTTGGCCGGTTATAACACAACACCAGTCAAACTCAACCGAACTTCCAATCCTATATGCGCCCGATCCCAAAATGATTACGGAATTATCAAAATTAAATTCGAAATCATCTCCTTGAGCATTATACGTTAGATATAAGTAATTGGTTTGAGCAGGGAATTCCGCAGCAAGAGTATCAATGTGTTGAATATAAGGTTTTATTCCGTGGCTGCTTCTTAGTTCAAAAACTTCCTGTTGAGAACATTTTAAGATGTGAGCAATTTGCCTGTCAGAGAAACCGTGCTTCTTAGCAGAAAGAACAAGTTTCTTATCAATGGTTTTGAGATAAACATCTTTAATTGAATTTTCGATTTCAATAATGTTTTGGATTTTATACAAAAACCATTTATTGATATGTGTAAGATTATGTATCCAATCAACAGAGTAACCGGATTTTAATGCTTGCGCAATAGCAAAAATTCTTTCTTCAGTAGGTTCTTTTAATGCTTGCTCTAAATCATCAAATTCAATTTGAGAATCATTTGCAGTTAAACCATCAACCCCAATATCAAGCATTCTCATAGCTTTTTGAATCGCTTCTTCAAATTTTCTGCCTATCGACATAACTTCGCCGACAGATTTCATTGAAGAGCCAAGCTTGCGTTTTACAAATCTGAATTTCTTCAAATCCCACCGAGGTACTTTCACAACGACGTAGTCAAGTGCAGGTTCAAAAAATGCCTTTGTTGACTTTGTAATTGAATTCGGTAACTCATGGAGTCCATAGCCAATAGCAAGTTTTGATGCTACAAAAGCAAGCGGATAACCGGTAGCCTTTGAAGCTAAGGCTGAGCTTCGAGACAACCTTGCATTAACTTCAATTACTCTGTAGTCTTCAGAGTTTGAATCTAGTGCATATTGAATATTGCATTCACCAACAATCTTTAAATGTCTGATAACCTTTATAGCTACTTCACGAAGCAGGTGAAATTCATTGTTCGACAATGTTTGACTAGGCGCAACAACTATGCTTTCTCCCGTGTGAATTCCCATCGGGTCAAAGTTTTCCATGTTACAAACCGTGATACAGTTATCGTGTTTGTCGCGGACAACTTCGTATTCAATTTCTTTCCAGCCTTCCAAATATTCTTCTACAAGAATTTGAGATGAATAACTCAAAGCTTTTGTTGCGAGCTTTTGTATTTCTTTCTTATTTCGGCAAATACCGGATCCCAATCCGCCAAGTGCAAAAGCGATACGAATAATCACCGGACATCCGATTTCATCTGCGTATGCAACAGCATCTTCAACTGTACTTACAGCCTTACTTTTCGGGTATCTCACGCCGATTTCACTTAACCTATCGGTGAAAGCTTCGCGGTCTTCAGTATTAATAATAGATTCAATGGGAGTGCCGAGTACATCAACATTATATTTTTCAAAAATATTATTTTTATACAGCTCCAATCCGCAGTTGAGTGCAGTCTGTCCGCCAAAGCTTAAAAGCACTCCATCCGGTTTTTCCTTTTTAATTACCTCTTCAACAAAGTAAGGATTAACCGGCAGAAGATAAACTTTGTCTGCTAAGTAATCGGATGTTTGAATCGTTGCGATATTGGGATTTATAAGAATGGTGTATATGCCTTCTTCCTGCAAAGCTTTTATAGCTTGGCTTCCTGAATAGTCAAATTCACCTGCTTCTCCGATCTTTAAAGCGGAGCTGCCTAAAACTAATACTCTTTTGTGTTCACTCATTTAATTTTGCTTAAAAATTCGTCAAAGATAAAAGCTGTATCTACCGGTCCGGGTGAAGCTTCGGGATGAAATTGGACCGTCATAAAAGGAAGTGATTTATGTTTAATTCCTTCGTTGGTGTTGTCATTTAAATTTTCAAACCACGGTTGCCAGTCGCCGGGAAGGCTTTCAGTCAAAACATGAAATCCATGATTCTGAGAAGTTACAAAACACTTATTAGTATTTATTTCTTTTACCGGCTGGTTTTGACTTCGGTGACCGTATTTTAATTTTTCAGTTTGTGCACCAACCGCCCGGGAAATTATTTGATGCCCAAGGCATATTCCTAAAGTTGGCTTCTCCAAATCCAAAACTATTTTAGCTTTTTCAACGAGTTCATTATAAACTTCAGGATTACCAGGACCATTTGAAAAAACTACTCCATCAAAATCATACTTTTCAAAATCACTTTTCCAAGGAACACGAATTACTTCAACACCTCTGTTAGCTAAAGATTTTGCAATACTATTTTTACACCCGCAATCTACAAGCAGAACTTTTTTCTTTCCTTTTCCAATTCTTTTTTCATTTTCAATTGTAACTTTTGAAATTAAATCTTCTTCATTCGGGTCAAACAATTTTACTTTCTTATTATCAAAAGAAATCTGCCCAAGCATTGTTCCGCTTTCACGTAATAACTTTGTAAGCTTACGAGTATCAATATCAAACAAAGCCGGGATTTTATTTTCAGTTAACCATTCAGAAAGATTTTTACAAGAATTCCAATGCTGCTTTTTTTCTGAAAACTCTGATACAATTAATCCTGAGATTTGTGGTTTTTTCGACTCAAGATTGTTGAATAATTCATCTTCATTATTGATATTGGGAATACCGTAATTTCCGACAAGAGGGTAAGTCATTACTAGAATTTGACCGTAATAGGAAGGATCGGAAAAGGTTTCAGGATAACCAACCATTCCGGTGTTAAATACAACTTCACCGGAAACGGAGTTGTTAAAACTAAATGAAAAACCCTCGAAGGTTGTATTGTCTTCTAAAATCAGAGTTGCTTTTTTGGAATCGTCAGAATACATTGCGGCAAATCTAACAAAAAAATATTTTATAAAAAATAATAAATTATAATTATGAAAAATTTTTACCTCTCAGTGTTTACTTTATTTATAATTATGCAATTTTATTCATGTTCATGTAAAGATTGTGAAAAACCAGAATATCAAATTACAATCCCCGCAGAAATATTAGACAAAGGTATTGATTATGTAATGGCCAAAACCGGGCAAGATTTTTTTAATGAGTATATCAGTGTAGACTATGTGGAAAGTAAAGAAACGGAAAAAGGTTTCGACTTAGTATTTTATCTGAAGATGATCGAAAATGATTTTGTTGATGAAGTAATTGATATTAAGCTTGACAAAAACGGTGACATTGTTTCTGAAAGAGGAATTCCAAATTGCATTATGAATAATGAAGAATGTGATTTTCTAATAAATAAAAATAGAGTTTTGGAAATAATTAACAATTCTGATTTGAGCACCGGTATTAGAAAGAATGAAGTTGAATTTAGATGGTCAAAAGAGCTGCAAAAATATGTTTGGCATATTTTGTCTTTTCATAATGAATCCGAAATTGGTGGTGAATATAAAGGTAATGGTCAGGAAATGATGATATCACCAAAAGATGGGAAAATTTTAATCTTTAGAGAATGGATTATAAAGTAAATTTTTTAATACAAACTTTTTATAATTACATTTTTTAATAAGTTTTTCCAAATCAAAAAATTCTTTCTAAAAAATATTTCAAAATCTCCGATAATGTAGTATTCTGTTAATTTATTATCTCAATTAACCTGGGATGAGTTTACACAAAAATCATTTGCTTTTCAATAATTATAATTTAAGTTTAAAAATTAAATTTTAATGATCTCTGTCACGAAGTTATAGAAATAAAGTAATTATTTTATAAAAGCAAAAAAGAGTGTTAAAATATTTAAAAAATAGCAGGGTTATTTAATGGGTCGATTATTGATCTTGCTAAAGTAGCTAGGGCGCATTTTAATGTGCCCTTGTTTATATTTGTAAAAAAAATTTTCAACTAATGAGACTCTTTTTAATACTCACAATAATTTTGTTTATTTCTTCTTGCGCTTCCGCAGTTAAATTTACAAATCAAAAAAAATCTGAAACTCCAATTGAAATTGAAAATCCTGAACCTGTTGTTGACATAAGTGAATTCAGTAATTATGCAGTAATTGAAAGTATAACCGGAATTGCATCCTATTACGCTCATGATTTTCATGGAAGGCTTACATATAATGAAGAAGTATATGATATGTATGGTTTAACGGCTGCTCACCCAACATATCCAATGCACACTGTTTTAAGAGTTACCAATCTTACAAACAATAAATCAGCTTTAATAAGAATAAATGATAGAATGCCGCAACACCCTTATAGAATTATAGATTTGTCATATGGCACAGCTGTCCAACTAGGGATGGTTACAGATGGTTTAGCAGATGTAAGACTTGATATTTTAAAATGGGGTGAATAAAAAAAGCGAATCATCATGATCCGCTTTCTGAATTTTATCTAACGTATTTCCACCAATAGAAATATTTATCTTCGAGATCAGCAATAGATGGCATTGGGAAGAATTTCAATTCTTCACCTTTTGAAAACCAGAAACCGTGTTTCAAATATTTGTATGAAATCTCTCTCAAAATATTTCCGAGTCCAATTGTTTTTGTCATCTTTTCAGGATGCTCTTGCAATTCTACGATACAATCAAAAAATCTGTAGGGGTTAACTCCCGGCAAATCAATTTGATAAATATCTTTGTTTCTGTTTGACTCAAGGAAGTGGTCAATATCGAAATCAATCTCAGTAAAGAATATTTTTGGTGCACCTTTGGACTGGGTTTTTGTTGTTATAAAATCACCAAATTCTCTAACTATTTTATTAGTTGCAACCAAGGTATCAAGCGGAGTAATTTCCTGATAAATTCTTGTTTTGCCGGACTCACCCTGATAAGTAAACTCTTTCGGCTCAAGAGGTAAAACCATACCGTTTCTTGTGCACAAATAAAGTTTTTGAATCGCGTCTAAATCAACATGCTCAAGCACATTGTAAGATTTAATAAACTTTGTTTTTTTAGGCTCACCGTTCTCATGCGGGACTGTTTTCTCTAAATAATCTTCTATTTTGAAATAATCGTTTCTATAATTTATATCAATTTCTGCAAAAATCACTTTACCGGTAATATGTTTTGCACTTCCGGTAGTGTAGTGTTTACCAAAATTATCCGCATCCAATTGTGAAGCAACCAAAGCGTTAATCGGGAATAATATCATATACAGATGCTTTTCGTATTCGGGCATTTCATCCTCTATTTATTAATTTTCGAATTGTAAAACTATCAAATAGCATTTACAAGAGCAAGAAGCTATTTTGAATCTTTTAATTAGTAATTACATCTAACAATTTAAAATATTTTAGAAATAATGAATAAGAAAACATCATTTATTGTGAAAAGGATTTTACCGGTTTTAGGCGGAGCAGTACTTGGCTACTTGTACTATTTTTATATTGGCTGCAATGGAAGCTGCGCAATTTCCGGTAATCCTTATATTTCAACTTTATACGGAGCAGGAATTGGAACACTTTTATCAATGCCTGGCAAAAAAAAGCAAGAAAATAGTGATTAACCAAATTACAAAGGAAACTGATATCGAAGATTTAGTTCAGGGACAGCCTAAATCAGTTTCTTATTTGATGGAAAAAGGAATCAGATGTTTACGATGCGGTGAGCCAATTTGGGGAACTCTGGAAATAGCAGCACAAGAAAAAGGATTCACGAAAGAAGATATTGAGAAATTTATTGTTGATTTAAATAAATTATTGAAACAAAATTAAAAAAATTTTGTTGTTAATCTAATAATACTTGGAGTAATTGAATGAGCCAAAAGAAAAACAAGAAGCAAAATCAGACAGAAAATAAAAAAGAATCGTCATTTGATTTTCAAAAATATAAAGGCTGGATTTATACGGGAATCTTTGTTTTCATATTCGGTATTTTTTTTATAATTAACAATTCCGGATCAGAAGCTGATCAAGGGCCGTATCCCCCTGATCATAATAATACAAATAATAGTGAATCTAAGCTGGCACCAGACTTTACTTTGAAAACTACTGAAGGAAAAGATTTAACTTTATCAGATTACAAAGGCAAAGTGGTTATCTTAGATGTTTGGGCAACATGGTGCCCGCCTTGCCGCAGAATGATTCCGGATTTAGTTGAATTGAAAAATCAATATGGTGATGACGGTTTTGAAATTATTGGTATCTCGGTTGACCAGCAAAGCAGAGCAGATGTAGTTCCTTTTGTAAAAGAATACAAAATTAATTATCCGGTAGTTTATATGGATAACAAAGTTTGGAATGAATACGGCGGATTCCCAAGTATTCCGACATCATTGATTTTGAATAAAAAAGGCGAGATTGTTAATAAGCATGTTGGATTAATACCTAAAAGTCAAATTGAACAAGAAATTACAACGTTATTAAATCAAAAAGAAATTTGATCTGAAAAGATCGAATGACTCATAAATCCTTCTCAAATCCCCTCCAAATTGGAGGGGATTTTTTATTTATAAATTTCTCCAATGCCACATTTCGACAGCTCAATTTGACATTGTCAGTCTGAGCTTGTCGAAGACTATTCATTTTTATGCGAATCGCCTGGCAAAGAGTTTTTAATCTCTACAAACTCACCAAGGCTTAGCAAAACATCCCACGAATAAAGTCCGTAATCGTAGCCGTCTTTCCAAACTATTTTTATTGCGTAGTTACCAACCATCTCGATTTTATCTATTTCATATTTGCCCGGTTTATCAGGACCGTGATCCGGCGGTGGAATATGTTTCCATAAAATTGTTTCGCCTTTGTTTCCCGCGTCCGGTGATTCGTCACGCAATAATGTTAATGGGTAATTAATAACTTTTCCACTATCCCACTCGATTGTGAGTGTTTCTTGTTTATTCAGTTTTATCTTTTTAGGTTGTGGCATAGTTGTCTTTCAATTTAGGTTAAATAATTATGTCACACTGAGCGAAGTCGAAACAGAAAATTTTCTTTGTTCCCCCACACTTCGACTCCGCTCAGTGTGACATTTTTTTACTTTCAACTTTGTACTTGATAAACCAAAACTTATTTTTCGCTACCTAAAATTAGCGGTAATCCATCTTTACCTGAGCCAATAACAACAACTTTAGAATTATTTGAGCCTGCTAATTTTTCTGTGGCTTCAATACCTTTCCATCTCAACAATTGTTCATTAATTCCTTCGGAAACGATAGCCTGGAAGTCAGCTATACCTTTTGCTTCTATTCTTTTTCTTTCAGCTTCCTGCTCTTCTTTTTTAAGAATGAATGCCATTCTCTGGCTTTCTTGTTCTGCTTGTAACTTCTCTTCAATTGATTGTGTCAATCTCGGCGGAAGAATAATTTGTCTGAGTGCCGCAGTTTCAACGTTAATTCCACGCGGGCCAACTAAGCCGTTTAACTCTTCCATAATTTCACCGGCAAGTTTTTCACGGGAAGCAGTGTAAAGAGCTTTTGCTTCGTAACGTGCCGTAACTCCACGGACAACAGACCTGAACTGCGGAATCAAAATAATGTTCGCGTAGTTCGGCCCGACTGTTTTATAAATCTCGTTTGCATTTTCCGGGTCAAGTTTAAATAATAAACTTAACTCAAGTGAAACACTCAAACCTTCTTTTGAAGGTACATTCATCGTTTCTTTTAATTCTTGAGTTTTGATGCTGAACTTGATCACGTTTGCCGCAGGATTAACAATGTTAACACCAGGCTTTAATGTGTTGTCACTAACATTACCTAGAAAATCAACAACTCCAACAGTACCAGCAGGAATTACAGTAAATAAATTTATAGTAGCAATAGTTGCAGCTACTAAAAAGACCAGGATTGAAGCATTCGCTTCTTTTTTCTTCATACTTTTTTTAAGATTTACAAACGCAATTAATGCTATAATTGCAACGATGGCGAAAACTATAAATAACATTTTAACCTCCTTTAGGGTTTACTTTTCTCGTTAGCTTAAATTTTTAGGGAATAATAATTACTAAAATACATAAAAAAAAACCCGGCACGAAACCGGGCAAAATTAAACTTATTTTTTTTTTCTTTTTGGCCGGTGCAAATGAACACTGTGTCCCAAGTAAACATCGGCAGCTTCCATTAAAGTTTCCGAAAGTGTCGGGTGCGGATGGATACTCATTCCGAGATCACCGGCAAGTGCAGCCATTTCAATTGCTACAACTCCTTCGGAAATCATTTCGCCGGCGTTTACACCAACAATGCCGACTCCAAGTACTCTTTCGGTTTCAGGATCAACAAGAATTTTCGTAAGCCCATCATTTCTGCCGACTGTTGTTGCCCTTCCACTCGCAGCCCAAGGGAATCTTGCAACTTCTACTTTAATTCCTTTTTCTTTTGCTTGGGTCTCTGTTAATCCTGCCCAGGCTAATTCAGGATCAGTAAAAACAACGGCTGGAATAGCATTTGGCTCGAATACTGTTTTCTTACCCATTATTGCATCAACAGCAACCTTTGCTTCCGCAGAAGCTTTATGAGCCAACATCGGGTCTCCTGCAACATCACCAATAGCGTAAAGATTTGAAACGCTTGTTCTTTGTTGTCCGTCGATTTCTATGAATCCTCTTTCAGTAACTTTAACAGCAGTGTTTTCTAAACCAAAACCAGTAGTAACCGGACGTCTTCCAATTGAAATTAAGACTTTGTCAAAATCCTGTTCAGGATTTTCAATTCCTTCGCCTTCAAATTTTACTTTTATTTTTTTACCAGTGTCTTTTAAGTCAACTACCTTGGTACTTAAATAAACATTCTCAAATTTTGGTGTGAGTGTTTTTGCCAGCACATTCACCATATCTTTATCGGCACCTGGTAATAAATTCGGCATCATTTCAACAACTGTAACTTTGCTACCAATTGCTGTATAAACTGACCCAAGCTCAAGCCCTATATATCCACCGCCAATTACTAACATTTTTTTGGGGATATCTTCAAGTTCAAGAGCTGAAGTCGAATCCATCACCCTTGGTGAATCAATTGACAAACCGGGGATTTTAGTCGGAACAGAACCTGTTGCAATAATTGCATTTTCAAATTCAATTGTTTCTTCAGTGCCGTCAACTTTTTTAACAGTCAAAGATTGTGATGTATTAAAAGTTGCAAAGCCTTGAATTGTGTTAACTTTTTTAGCTTTGGCTAATTGACCAGCACCGCCGGTCATTTTTGTTACAACATTATTTTTGAATTCTCTTAACTTGTCTAAATCAACTTTTGGTTTTCCAAATGTTACTCCCATTTCAACTGCTTCATTTGCTTCATTGATTAATTTTGTAACATGTAGCAAAGCCTTTGAAGGGATGCAACCTTTGTAAACACAAACTCCACCAGGATTTTTTTCTTCGCCAATCATTGTGACATCCAAACCCATATCAGCAGCATAAAACGCTGCAGCATAACCACCAGGTCCATTACCTATAACTACTAATTGTTTTTTGTCCGCCATATATTCTCCGTTAAACAATATCCATTTTATCTTTCTTAATCATACTCATAGTCTTAATCACGAAAAACCAGAGTACGATTATGAACAAGATTAAGAAGCTTAATTAAGGATTATAATCCTCATTTGGTTCATACAATCTATTTGAATTACTTTTTATTAAGCCTACAAGCATTGAAACTATTTCGTTCAAAATTGTCTTTCCATCATGCAAATCGACAGAATTTATTAATTCTTTTGTGTGTAGAATATCCAAACAAGATGCGCTCTCTAAAGCCGAACCTCTTGAAATATCAAAAAATTTGCATCTATCTTTGCTCGTATATTTACCGTTGCCTTCAGCTATGTTAATTGCGATTGAAGTTGCTGCTCTATCAAGATTATCAGTAGCAGAACTTTTTATGTTTATTTTCTTTAATAGACTATCAACCCATTTGACAAACGTCAAAGCTTTTTGATATACATTTAATTTTTCGTGATCAAAATAAGTTTTTACCACACCAACCTCTTAATTCATAATCATGCTCTTAATCTTACTCTTTATCTAAGGATTAAGATTATGATTACGAGTAAGATTAAGAAACAAAAGTTATCAGCCTTCCAAACTTAGCAGAAATGGGTTTTCCAATGCATCAACAATCCATCTTAAAAATCTAATCGCATCTGCTCCGTCAATAATTCTGTGATCGTATGACAATGATAAAGGCATCATAAATTTAGGGACGAAATTTCCATCAATATATTTCGGTTCCCAAGCTGAACGGGAAACGCCAAGTATCGCAACTTCCGGTGAGTTCACAATCGGAGTAAAGTACGTTCCACCAATACCGCCAAGATTACTAATAGTGAAAGTTCCGCCTTGCATTTCTTCGATTGTAGTTTTCTTATCACGTGCACGAACTGAAAGCTCTGAAAGTGCGACTGACAATTCAGTTACATTCATTTTGTCCGCATCTTTAATAGTCGGAACCAGTAAACCTCTGTCAGTATCAACTGCAATACCAATGTTGAAATAATTCTTATAAATAATCTCTTTCTTTTCCATATCGATGCTGCTGTTAAACTGAGGAAATACTTTCAACGCTGAGGCAACAACTTTAACAAGCATTGCTGTGACAGTTAATTTGCCGCCAGCTTTTTCAACTCTTGGGGCAAACTTTTTGCGAAGTTTATCAAGCTCTGTAATGTCGGCTTTGTCCATTTGAGTAACGTGCGGAATGGTTGCCCAGGCAAATGATAAGTGCTCTGCAGTTCTTTTGCGAACGTTTGTCATTGGCTTAACTTCAATGTCGCCCCATTTTGTGAAATCAGGTAATGCTTCTTTTTTAATTCCTAAGCCAGCGCTAACCGGGCCTCCGCCTTTTGTAATCTCT
>JANQIV010000084.1 GCA_028282005.1 Melioribacteraceae bacterium
AAGTTTTTTACCCATTAACGCTGCACCAACCGGAGATGTGAGTGCAATTTTTCCTTGTTTTAAATCTGCTTCTTCAGGCGAAACCAATTTATAATTAAAAGTTTTGTTGTTGTTCAAATTTTTAACTGTAACATTAGACAAAATATGAATCTCGTCTTTCGGCATTGATGAAGTATCGACGATTCTCGCTCGTGAGAGCAAATCTTCTAGTTTGCTGATTTTTAATTCGAGCAGGCCTTGCTCTTCTTTTGCAGCATCATATTCAGCGTTCTCCGACAAGTCACCATGTGCCCTCGCTTCAGCAATTCTTTCGGCCATATCTTTACGGCCGGTAGTTTTCAATTCCTTCAAATCGTTTTCAATCTCGATCAGCCTCTCTTTACTTAAATAAACGAAATTCGTCACTTAATAAACTCCTGTTAGTTATTGTTTTAAAAAAAATTGCCACCGCTTTTCGGCAGTGGCAATACAAAAATATAAAAATATTATTTTCAATTCAAGATATTTACACCGAACTGCTTATTGTCCTAATTTCAATTGGGAAACAGAATCTGCGACTCTGCAAACAGATTTGAAATTACAGAACCTGCAAACTTTATTTTCGCGGTCTTGAAGCTGCGACAAATTGAAAATCCCTTTCGAAATTTTTCCCACGTAATTTTTAACGTGGTTGGCGGTTACTTCAATTAGTTCATCAATTAGCTCGGCAAAGTCTGCATCTTTCTTTCTTGATAGGCTAACAAACTGTTTACCAAATTTTTTATTGTTGTAGACCAATGAATAAATGGACATAAATACCGGGGAATAATCTTCACCGTATTTTTCAATTAAAAAATCTTTTATAATCTTTAAATAAACCGGTAATTGTAGTGAAAGCCCATCTTTCATTTCATTTAAAGATGGCTTAGCTCCTCCAAGTTTATAGTCAACAATTCCTATTCTATTTGTACTTTCCTCAACATCAACCCTATCAACCTTTCCGCGAATTTCAATACTATGAATTTTTCCGGGCTCATCTGTGCTTAGGTTTTCATCAGATTCAAAACTGCTTTTTAATCCAAAACTAACTTCGAAAAAGGAAGGTTCGAAATCATCGTTTTTATCTCTTTCGTATTCTAAAAACTTATAAAGAATTGAGTCTTCTTCCTTTCCTGTAAAACCAAATACTTTTTCACAATGAATAAAATTCACTTGAGCATCAAAATTATAACTTAAAAAAACATTTTCAGCAATCTCAAAAAGTTCTTTTTTAAGATCACCAAATACTACATCGTTGCAGTTTGTTATAACTATGCCTCGCCCCTTAATTCGGCTGTAAAATTGAAAAAGAATTCTGTGAACTATATTTCCCATCAACAGCGAATCTATTTCTTCGTCAGGTTCTTCAACTTCATCAATTTTTAATGTGCGTTCAACAAAATATTTGAAAGGACATTTTGCGTAAGTTTCCAATTGTGATACCGAGTAAACTCTTTCTGTTAGCTTTTCTAATTTATTTTTGAGTTTCTCAGTGAGATTAAACTTATCATCATGACTTTTTTCATTTAGAAATCCGTTAAAAACTGATTTCTCATTTTCTTTGCGGGATTCTTCAACTTCAACGGTGAGTGCAACTTTTTCGATGTCAATTTTATTACTAAAATCCAATTCTTGAAATTTAACTTTATTACTCGACTTTAGTTGACTACCAATAAAATTCTGCAACTCTTCTTGAGAAAAAATTTTATTTTCGACTTCCGATAAATTTACTTCTGATAAAGCAAATAATTTTTTGAAGTCTGTTATGAATGACGATTCAGTTAAATCCTTTTTACCATCTGTTTTTGGCAATGACAAATAAAGATTTTTATTCCAACTACAAAGTGTTTGATAAAAATGATACCTCTCCTTGACCATGTGATTATTTTCACCCTTTGCAAAAGAGCCTGAGAAAAATATCTCCGGCGAATATTTCACAGGGAATTCAGCATCAACCAATCCCGCTAAAAAAAGGTGATCAAACTTCAATCCTCTAATCTCATTAACAGAAGTAACCAATACACCGTAACCATGTTTTTCTTTTACGTTAAACCTTGCCGACTTACATGCTGTTTTTAATTGATTCAAAAAATAGTTCAACGGATAAGTACTTTCTGCGGATTTATCTTTTTCCAACAAGTAAAAAATCTCTTCAATAGTTTGAAAAAATAATGTTACTGCTTTGATATTACTTTCTTGTGAAGATTCATTTGAAGTCAAAAGTTCACTGGTGAAATTAGTTTTATTTAAAATATTTTTAAGTTTAGCCACAAAATCAGTCGGTTTCATCTTTTCGGAAAACGGTTCCAAAAACTCAACCAACTTTTTAAAGTCTTTCTTAGCCCTATTATAATTTTTTAGTTTTTTTATTTCTTCAAATTCATTGAAAGAATCATTTGTCTCAATATTTTTGATAGCATCATTAATTGCATTCAACCAATTATTTTTACCAATTGTAATTTTCAATTCGGAAGAAGTTCTGTAAAGGTTGTGAATATCTAAAAAAGGAAATTGTATAAAACCATTTTGCAGTGCTTTAAATATGTTGGCATGGAAATAATTTTTATCGACCACTTCAAGTAAAGAAATAATTGCAGTTACAGGCAAAGATTTATCAAGTGAAATTCTGTCAGTTAAATTAAATGGGATTTCATATTCTCTAAAAACATTTTTTACAATGCTCGAGTATTTTGTAATGTCGTTAAAAACCAAACAGATATTAGCCGGTTGAACATTGTCTTTTATAATTTTTTCTTTTATGATTTTTGCAATGCTTACAATTTCGTTTTTTCTATCAGTTGTTTTTAACAAATATATTTTATCAGCCATCTTCATGTTTGCTTCGTTTCTATTCGGCTTAAATAAATTTGTTTTGATAGATGAAATAAAATCCGGCAAAATTTCTTTTGTTTCATCTTTAATTTCTTTGAAACCTTTTTGGGATAGAAAATTGTAACACTTATCGAGATGTGAAAACATCAGCGGATTAAAATTATAGTAATCAAAATTTATAAAAGTGTCTATTGAATTTATTTTTGAAAGTTTATCAATTATTTCAATTTCATGGGAAGTGAATTCATCAAAGCCATTAATAATAACAAATCTTACATCACTGAATAATTCTCTAAAAATTTCAATGAATCTTTTATCAGTCAAAAGATTCAATTCTTTGTAAATATCGCCTATTTCAAAAGCATTTAGTTTATTACATTTTTCATTGAATACTCTGTAAATCGAAGCAATATCCTGAGCTTTTAATTTTTCACTTATTTCCAATTTTTCTGATTCAAAAATCAATTTTTCCGGAGTGATATTATGCTTTTTATATTCTGAAATTACGTTTTTGATTTTATCGAGTGATCCTCTCGGGGTTTCATCATTTTTATAACTGAAATATTGCAGTTCAACTTCTGCAATACTTTGCTTAATGAAAACCGAATCGGCAGCTTCACTTAAGTGAATAAACCTCAGTTCATTTTGGAGTAATTTCTCTGATAATGTGCCCAGTGTTTCAATATTTATCATTGAAAGGGCTTTTGATTCAGATCGTTCAATAAACTCTTTTTTTAGGTTCCTTGCTTTTCTTTTTGTGGGGACAATAACCAATAATTCATTGATTTTCTTTTTTTTGAATTTCTCTTCAATCAGAAAATCTAAATCTACCGATACAATATTGGTTTTAGTTAAAATCATTTTTAAATATGGAATCCACAAGAAATTGGATTTGTCAAAAGTGTATAAATTATTTCACTAAAATTACTTGAACTAATTGTGCGAAAACATTGTAAAATACTATACATTACAGTTTAATACAAATTTTATAGTATTGACTTTTTTAAAAAGATAACTAACTTGAGACCCAAATATAAATATAAAGGAAATTAAAATGAGAGTAGCAGCAATAATACTTTTGCTCATTCCATTTTTATTCATAAATGCCCAAAAAATTGGAGAATTAGCACCGGAAAGACCCCCTGAACAATTCCCGCCAAATACATGGGGCGTAGATTTGATGTTTGGTGAAGGCGGATTTGGCTTAGGTACATTTTTAAGGAAGGAATTAAGTTCATCTTTAACGGGTTTTGTTGATATTTCTGTTACTGAATCAAAAGATGAGAGAGAAATTGAAATTATTGATCCGTTTTTCGGAACCTCTTTCACTTTAAATAAAAAGAACAGGGTATTTCTTGTCCCACTGAATTTTGGTGTTCAGTACAGATTATTTAGCAAAGCTTTAACGGATAATTTGCGGCCTTATGTCAATTTCGGCGTTGGCCCAACTCTCGTTTTGTCAACTCCGTACGATCGTGAATTTTTCAGTGCATTTGCAAAAGCACAGGCAAATTATGCTGTTGGCGGATATATCGGTTTCGGAGCAAACTTTGGCCTGAGCAAAGAAAATTTGGTCGGAATAAATGCCCGCTATTATGTAGCCCATTTGTTTAATGATGGAGTCGAAAACTTAAACGGTAAGTTTAGAAAAGACTTAAATCATTTTTACATTACACTTAATATCGGATTAATGTACTGACCTCTTTTTTCAAACCAAGTTTTAATTATATTTAAGGGTTCGTTTATGAACCCTTTTTTATTTCCTTAATTTAGATTTGAATAATTATGAAAAAATTAATTGTTATTTTTGTTTTATCGATTTTATTCTATGGAAAGTTATTGAGTCAGAATTTTTTAACATACTCTTTTTACGAAAACCACCACAAATACGTTGAAAAATCTTTAACCGACAGAAGGTTTAAGAATTCAGATATTGTAGAATTAATTAAAAATCTGGATCAAAATCTTTTTGAATCACGGATTGCAGGAAAGTCTTTAGAAGGAAGGGACATTTACTTAATCAGTGCAGGAAGTGGTAAAATTGATGTTTTACTTTGGTCGCAAATGCACGGCGACGAACCGACCGCAACGATGGCTTTGTTTGACCTTTTTAATTTTTTATCAGCGAACGACGATTACAACAATTTCAGAAATAAAATATTATCGAATTTAAAACTTCATTTCATACCAATGTTAAATCCGGACGGCGCACAGGATTTCCAAAGAAGAAACGCACTTCATATAGATTTAAACCGTGACGCACTCCGCTTGCAGTTCCCGGAATCCCAAACTTTAAAAGCTATTCAAGATAGTTTAAAACCGGAATTTGGATTTAATCTTCATGATCAAAACACAAGATACTCAGCCGGTAAAAGTTATAAAACAGCAACACTTTCGTTTTTAGCACCGCCTTTTAATCATGAACGTGATATTAATGAAGTCCGCGCTAACACAATGAGATTGATAGTAAACATGTATCAGGAATTATCAAATATAATTCCAGGCAACATCGGTAGATATGACGATGAATTTGAGCCGAGAGCGTTTGGTGACAATTTCATTAAATGGGGTACTAGTTCGGTATTAATTGAATCCGGCGGATGGAAAGATGACGAAGAGAAGCAATTTATCAGGCAATTAAATTTTGTGTCTCTTCTGACTGCATTTCAATCTATAGCTGAAAAACACTATGAAAATGCAGACATAAAAATTTACAATACAATTCCGGAAAATGATAAGCTCATTTTTAATAAAATTTTCAGAAATTTGAATTATTCGCATAACGGGAAATATTACAAAATTGATGTCGGTGTTAACCAAGATGAGAAAAATATCAATAACGCTGAAGATTTTTATTTAAAAAGCAATATTGAAGATTTTGGTGATTTATCAATATTTTACGGTTACGAAGAGTTGGACTGTGACGGTATGGTCCTCGAAAAAGGAAAAACTCAAAATAAAGTTTACAAAAGTCTTAAGGAGATTGAA
>JANQIV010000142.1 GCA_028282005.1 Melioribacteraceae bacterium
ATTAAAGGCTTTTCCAATTGGAAAAGCCTCCTTTTAATTTCTTCATTTATTCTATCTATCCATCGTAGGGATAAGGTTCTCTTGCAATTGGCTGATCTAAATAAAATAACCTTCGTGGGATTTTCGATTTCTTCGTAACCGTATATGGGAAGTCAATTACGGCATCACCTCTTGCGCGTGCTTTTTTAAGGTTTGCCTTCCCCGTAACAATTTGATTAAAATCGTTTTCTGCAAAACGGTAAGTTATTTCTTGAGTTGAAACAGTTTCACGGATTATAAAATATTTACTGCTGTCATCTTGAATTAGTCTGTCTGCATTATCCTTTTCCCACATTGCATCGTCAATAGTTGTTTGTTCATTGTATTCGCGGATTGCATTTTTTATTTCAACTTCCAATACAATGTGTTCTGTCCCGATTTCAATATTTAGTAAACCCAAAATTTCAACTTTTGTGAAACTCATTCTGCCGATAAGTGTTCCTTCGTCACTTTCGAATGCATTAATTGTTTTTACATCTTCAACAAAATACTGTACGCCGGATTGTGCAATTCTGTAAACTGTTCCGGGTCTGTAGTTCGTCCTCGGTGTTGGGAACGGTTTAAAATTTTTCAGAATTGAATTCGGCGGCATTGGTGCGTTGTCGTTTTGAGGCAACGAGTGAATTGACGTAACCAGAAGTAAAAATGCAATTAAAATTTTCATTGTATTCACAATTGTTTAAAAATATTACTGATTTATTATCGGGAAAAAATGAGAATAATTTATATTTAATTTAGAAAGGTACCCAGCAATTTTGGAAGGCCGATATATAAAAAGACTACTATTATTATAATCAGTAAAATGTCGGTTACTATTTTATTCTTAAAACTGCCGACATTTTTTTCTCTGTTAAGAACTAAAAGCACTAGTGAAAGGAAAGGAATTACGAGTGAACCCAATACTGCATATACTTTTTGAATAAGTACAAATTTGTATCCTAAACTAACCATTGGCACAAAAGCTAAAAATAAAAGAAATAATCTATATGGCTTTCCTTTTGTATCAACAGATTGATTTTTACTTGTAAACATATTCCAGAAATCAGCAAACATGTACGGAACCGATTGCCAAACACCGAGCAGGCTACTGAAAACAGCTGCCCACGCACCGACTAAAAATATTATACTTCCTGTATTACCGATAAATTCTTTTAATTTTTCGGAAAGTGAAATAACCAGCTTTGAACTGCTTTGTTTGTCGAGATCAATTTGGGATGAGATAATTACCATCGACATGCCGAACAATGCAGTAACAATGTAAGCAGTAATTAAATCTATTCTGCAAGTTTTTAGAAAATTTGAATCGCTTCTGCCTTTTTCGCGGATCCAGTAACCGTAACTCAAAATTGTGAGTGTGCCGCCGACACCACCCATTAAAGCTAAAGTCCAAACTACTCCCTGGTTGCTACCTTCAGGATTTATGTATTCGGGGATTACGGGAATGAAAGTTCCTTTGATTAATTCTATTAGATTGGGTTTAATTAAAATTGCTGTGACGAGCACTGTCAAAAACATGAAACCGATACAGTAGCTCATAATTTTTTCAAAGGAATTGTAATTGCCGAGCCAAACAATTATTACCCCGATAACACTCAGCAACATTCCCCAAACAACTTTGCCCTTATCTGCCGAATCAAAAACCGGGATTAATGCGTGAGTTGCAACTCCGCTCGCAGAGATTAACGCAGAGCCCACTGAAAAAGACCAGACTAAAAGATAAATTAAAAAGAGAATTTCAATCGGTTTGCCGAATTTTTTGAACAGCCCTTCAAGTAAAGTATCTCCCGTAGCGAGTTGAAAGCGGGTCAATCCCTCGGTAATTACAAACTTAAAAAACGCACCGAGCACAACTGCCCAAAGAATAGCCATCCCGAGTTTGCTGCCGGCAAATGCTCCTCCGGCTAAATCGCCCGCACCCACACCGGTTGCCGCAATTAATAATCCGGGACCAATTGTTTTAAGAAGTGATTTATTCAATTATTCGTTGGTTTGTAATTTTGATGGATCAATTTATGGAAATATTTTTTTATTCCAAATTTGATCCTGTTAATCTCCCTTGATTTTTACAAAATCAGCGGATATTTTATTTGTCAATTAATATGGCAGGAAAATGAACACTCAAATAGATGTAATTCCCGAATTTAATTTTTGGTCGCTGCTTTTACTTATCTGTTCCGGACAAGCTTTTTTCTTTGCGATTGTTTTTATGTTTCACAAAAAAGGAAACAAAATCGCGAATAAATTTTTGTCGGTTTTAACATTAATGTTCTCGTTGTATTTTCTGTTTATAAGTTTTTATTGGTCGAGGCATCTCGTTGTTTTTCCAAATCTCATGGGAATAATGGGATTGGTAAATTTTATGTGGGGGCCACTTTATTATCTTTACGTTTCTGAGCAATTTGAAAAAAACAGATCATTCAATTACAAAAAATTACTTCATTTTATTCCGGCTTTCATTTCAATTATTTACACAAGCAGAATTTATTTTATCGATATTAAGCAAAGAGTAAATTACATTAAAAACCTCGTAGCTGATGAAACATACTATGTTTCACTATCATCGTTAATATTTGGCGGGGTTGTAATTTCTCACATCTTTATTTACACATTTTTATCTGTTCGAAAGCTGAATGTTTACTCCCATAAAAATAACTCCAACCAAAATTCGCTCGGATACATCAAATACAAATGGCTTCAAAAATTATCTTACGGATTTGTTGGGTTTTTTTTCTCATGGTTTCTTTACGAAGTAGTTATGTTTTTCGGAGTAGAATACGCGAGAAGTGTTGATTACGCTATATGCGTTTTCGGAGTAGCAATATTCATGATGATCGCAATTTATTCTCTTCGTCAGCCGGAAATAATTTCAGGTGCATCATCAATTAAAGATGACCCGAAATATGAAAAATCCAAAATCGGTTTTGAAGACGCGCAATTATATTTAAATAAACTTGAAAATTTGATGACTGATGAAAAAGTCTATCTCGATAATGAATTAAATATCCGAACACTTTCCGAAAAAATTGAGATTACTCCGCATCGATTATCGCAAGTAATTAATGAGTTCAAACAAATGAATTTTTCAGATTATTTGAACTACTACAGAGTAGAAGAAGCCAAATCTAGGCTTATCGATCCGAGATTCACTAATCAAACAATATTAAGCATTGCATTTGATGTAGGTTTCAACAATAAAGTAACATTCAATAACTCCTTTAAAAAGCTCACCGGAGTTACCCCTTCTGAATTTAGGTCAACAGAATCCGCAACAATCGCAGCAAAGAACTAGTGCAATAAAAAATCCCCCTGGTAAATCTGAGTAAACATTCGCCGGATTAAACGATTTCACGTCCTTTTTTAACTATTATTGATTCCCATTTTAATAATGGGCCTTATTAATTCACAATTCGTAACAACTATTTTCGGGGGGAAAATGAAAACATTTTCATTTACAATTCTATTTATACTTTTTGCTTCAGCACTATTTTCGCAAACTTTTACAAAAATTACCGACAGTCCGGTCGCTACGGATTCGGGCAGAACACTCGGTATCAGTTTCGTTGATTTTGACGGTGATGGTGATATAGATATTTATAGCAACAATTTAACATTTCCTGCTGTAGACGAAGATTACCTTTATAAAAACATGCTTATTGAAACTGGTACGGCAAATTTTGAAAGAGTTACCAATGCCGGTGATCTACTAAATCTTGGTACAGGCACACTCGGCAGCACATGGGCAGATGCCGATAATGACGGTGACCTTGATGTTTTACTTGCCGGTTTTCAAAGCAGGGTTTTCTTAAACAACGGAGATGGCACATTTGGGTTAGTAAACGAGGGTGCAATTGAATGGGAACAGGACAGGAAAGCTGCTTGGTCTGCGTCTGCAGCGGATTGGACAGGCGATGGATATACTGATTTATTATATGTGCATGCTGCAGGGTTTATCGCAGGCGGTCCACAACCAAACCACATGTTTATTAGCAACGGTGACGGTACTTTTTTTGAAGTTGAAAGTGGTGCATCAGATGTTACTACTGGCACAGGACCATACACGTGTGCAAACTGGGCTGATTACGACAGAGACGGTGATATCGATCTTTTTATCGGTAGCGGGCCTGCGAATGGCACAGTAGCACCGGATTTCATTTATAAAAATATGTTGGTTGAAACCGGAACAGCAACTTTGGAAAGGGTAACGGGATCACCTTTTATAGATGCTGACCGTGATGGCCAGGTTTATAATTTCATTGATTACGACAATGACGGTGATTTAGATATGTGTGTCACAAACTATTGGGGTGGTTTAGCTGCAGGAATGCCAAACGAACTTTGGCGAAATGATGACGGAGAATATACTCAAATAACTCAAGGCCGATTGGTAACTGATCCAGGGATGTCGCTTGCAAATGTTTGGGGTGATTTTGATAACGACGGTGATATGGATGTGTTTATAAGCAATGACGGTGGAAGTATAAACAGATTTTATACAAACAATGGTGATGGTACTTTCACTGCTTTAACAAACGATGTTTTTGATGACGAAAGCCAGAATACTAGTAGTTACGGTGCAAGTGTAGGTGATTATGATAATGACGGCGATCTTGATTTGGTTGTTGGCAACGGCGCTTTTAATACTTATCCGGGTGACCTCAATTTTTTATACAGAAACGATACCGAAAATGATAACAATTGGATTAATATCAAAGCCGAGGGTACACAAACAAATAGATCGGCAACAGGAACAGAAGTTTATGCTAAAGCTAATATTAATGGTGTGGATACCTGGCAATTTAGATTCATTTCATCATCGGATACATTTAACGGACAGAATGATTTGAGAGTACATTTCGGATTTGGAGATGCAACGGTAATAGATACTTTGATAATAGAATGGTTGTCTGGTAATGTTGATGTCTTTACAAATGTTGAATTAAACAAGTTTTATACAGCTGTTGAAGGCGGCAGTTTAACAGAAAACGTAATTACTGATGTAGAAAAGACAAATGAATTGCCGGAAAAATTTTCGCTGGAGCAAAACTACCCCAATCCATTTAATCCAACAACAACAATAAAATATAGTGTTCCGCAAGCAGAATTTGTTTCAATAATTGTTTATGATGTTTTAGGGAATGAAGTGCAAACTCTTGTTAATGAAACAAAAAATGCTGGAAGTTATTCAATCAATTTTGATGCATCTGAATTAAGTTCAGGAACCTATTTTTATTCTCTCCGCGCAGGCTCATTGAACATTACAAATAAAATGCTACTTATTAAGTAGTTACTCCATGCTCCCATGTAAAAGCGGCAGTTGTTTTCTGCCGCTTTTAAAAATTGTAATTTAATCCGAACATAACTCGGATATTTTGTTTCGGCTGTTCGATGGCTTCATCAGCATCATCAAATTCAAATTCTTTGCGCGGGTTTACATTTTCATTATCCGGGCTGTAAGATGTGTCGTGTCCGTAAAGTATGTCCTCAAAATAGTGGTCGTAACCGATATTAAAAACCAAATCCAAAGCACTGTTTATTTTGAAAAAACTTTCAAATCCGGCGCCAACGCCCCACTGATTTGAAGTTACATCAAAATCTTCATTTCCGCCTATGAAATTAAAATTGCCGGTAAATAAAACGTAACGGGGCCCGACGAATAAATAATTCCGGCCAAAAGTCTTTAACATAAAATCCATCTTAAAGTCTATTGATTTCCCGGATTTATCAGGTATCCCGTTTGTGGCATCGTTTATAAAAATTTTACGGGCATCAAGCGCTTTACCAGGTTCAACATAATTAATACCCGCAGCTAATTTTATATCAAAAGGGAAATCTTGTGCAAAATCCTTAACTAGAAAATTGATTTGAAAGCCTAGGCCGTTATTATAACCTGATAATATTCCGGCGGAAAAGTTTGTTCTATTTGATTGAGCAACAGATAATGAAAAGATAAAAAATAATAGAAGAAAAGCCTTCAGTAATTTCATTGAGTGTCTCCAATTATTTTAAGTAGTTGAAGAACATCAATGGCTGTTCCAAAAAAATGTGAAAATATTTTAACTAAATCGAACTAATAAACTCTTACTAGTAAGAGTTACACGTAATTTTTTTCGATTATTACATTAATCATTCGCACTTCAAATTATCGACGGGGTTTTTATTTGCGGCGTTGTATGCTTGGACCCCTGTAGTTAAGAGTGCTATCAATATTGCAATCACACCAGAAAGTATAAAAATTTCAAATCCGAAATCAGTATGGAATGAAAAACTTTCTATCCAGCTTTTCATAAAGTAATAAGCTACGGGCCACGCAATTAAGTTTGCCAATGCAATAAGCATAACAAACTCTTTGGATAAACCTGTAACAACGCTTGAAACTGTTGCACCCAAAACCTTTCTTATAGCAATTTCTTTTCTTTTTTGCTCGGCCATAAATGAGGCTAATCCCAATAAACCTAGACAAGAGATAAGAATAGCCAAGAAAGTAAAATATTTGAGAAGGCTTAAAAGTTGTGATTCCGATTTATACTGTTTGTCAAAATCATCATCTAAAAAATGATATTCAAAAATAAAATTAGGAGAAAAACTTGTTAATGTTTTTTCAATCTTATCAATTGCTTCGGGAATGTTTTTAGAATCAACTTTTGCGAACAATGTTCTTTTGTAAGTATTTTGTGAAATCATAAAAGCTATCGGAGCGATTTCTTCATGTAGCGAGCTTGAGTTAAAGTTTTCCACAACCCCTATAAGTTCACCTTCATTTTTCCACATTGCAAATTTTTTACCTATCGGATCAGTAAAACCGGTAAGTTTTAATGCAGTTTCATTAATAATGTAATTTGAAGAATCCATTTTAGAGTTTTCAACAAACTTCCTTCCGAATTTCATTTTCATTCCGAATGTATCAAAATAGTCGGGATCAACTAAAACAAACATCATGCTTTCGTAGTCTTCTCTTTCTTTACCTTCCCACCAGAAGGGATTAAAACTGTTCACATTCAAAGGAAGATTATTTGAAGCAGTAATCTTTAAAATATTCTTATCACTTAGAAGTTCGTTTTTAACTGTTTCAATTTTGTTAACCAAGTTGTCATCAAGTGTAACCCTTAGAATGTTATCGCGTTCAAATCCCATATCTTTTGAACGGATGTATTCCATTTGCTTTAATATTACAGAGGTGCAGATTATCAAACCTATTGCGGCGCTAAACTGAAAAACAATTAGTACTCTTCTAAAAGTTTGTTTTTTACCACTTTTTAAAACAGCATTTTTTAAAACTTGTGCGGGCCTGAATGATGATAAATAAATTGCGGGATAAGTACCTGATATAATTCCGGTTAGAATTGTTATTCCAAGCAATCCTACTAAAATCGATTTATCCGACAGAAAATTTATTGTTATTTCTTTGCCGGCTACTTCGTTAAAAACCGGAAGGAATAAATAAACTCCGATTATAGCTATAAATAATGATACGAAAGCCATTATTACGGATTCACCAAAAAACTGTTTTACTATATCTTTTTTCTGTGCGCCGATAACTTTCCGCATTCCAATTTCTTTGGCTCTTTGTGAAGATTTAGCGGTGGTAAGATTCATAAAATTAATACAAGCAATTAGTAAAACTATAATTGCAATCCCGGAAAAAATATAAACATAGGCAACCGGGTCTGTTCCGTTAAGCGAGTATAAATATATTTCCTCAAATGGCTGCAACTCTACCAATATACTTGTGTTGTACCTTTTATCGTATTTAATAATTGTATTAGAAATTTTTTCCGAAACTTTTTTATAATCGCTTCCTGGTTGTAGTAAAACATACGAAGGGCCTTCATATGACCAACCATTAATTTTTTGTTCACTAAAAATTGCTGCCGGCTTAACAAGAACATCAAACTGCATGTGTGAATTATGCGGCACATTTTCTAAAATTCCTGTAACTGTAAAGTCGCCGTTATTTTCAAGAGTAATTGTTTTACCAATAGGATCTTCGCTTCCAAAAAATTTGATAGCTGTTTCTTCGGTCATTACTATTGAGTTAACATTTGCAAGAGCAGTTTTGGGGTTTCCTTTTATGAAAGGGAATGAAAACATTTCGAAAAATTCTGGATCAACTAAGCCGGCTTCTTCGTAAAACTTTTTTTCACCAAATCTAAGATTATAGGTACGCTGAATAAATCTAGTCCCTTTTAAAAACTCTGGGTAATCTTTTTTCAGAGTACTAACAAGTGCCCATGGACTTGAGCTTCCGTAATTTTCACCGTCGGTTACAACAAGCCTGTAAAGATTATCTGCATTCTTGTGAAAATTATCGTAGCTCAATTCATCCTGAACCCAAAGCAAAATTAGAAAGCAGCAAGCCATTCCCATTGCAAGTCCAAGAATATTTATTGTAGAAAAGGCTTTATGTTTTTGGATATTTCTGATTGCTATTTTAACATAATTTTTAAACATGATTATCCCCCATTGAAAGATATTTTTTATGCATACCGGAATCGTTAATAATATTTGTTTCCAGTACCAGATCCTTGCTTTAAATAAGCTTGAATTATTTTGCTGATAATAAAACTCTTCTTGAAGATCGCCGAGTTTTTCCGAGAGTTCTAAACCAAACAAAAACCTGCTTAACAGCCATACCGCAAATTTCGGCGGTGTGTTTTTGTTTTTCATAATTTTCAAATAGTCTGATCAAGTCATTTCGAGTCCGAGCTTTTGTCGGACGAGAAATCTATATTAGTTTTAAGATTTCTCTCTCCAATCGAAATGACAATTAATTTTTTATAAATTTCCTAAAGCTGTGTTTTTCAAATCAACAGCGATGGTTTTATTTACTTCTTGAATTTCTTTAAGAGCGGATATTCCGTCGTCTGTAATTTCATAAAGAATTTTTCTGCGTCCACCTCGTTCGGGGGTTGGTTCCCCTTCAATTTTTTTTACGTATTCTTTTTGAGTCAATTTATTCAAAGGATCATAGATTTTTGCGAATGACCATTCTTCGCCTGTGACTTTTTTTATGTAGTCGCGAATGGTTATTCCGTAGGCGTTTCCCTTTAGAATAATTACTGCAGTGAGGATGATTTCTTCTGTTCGTGTTAAAAGAGGCATTTTGAGTTCCTTGCTAAATTTATTTCTATCGGATTCCGATACTAATGATTATGACGCATGATTACAAAAAAAGGTTGTATTATTTTTTCTCCTACATTTTAGAACTAATCAATTGATTGTCCGTCATATTAATACTACATTTTAGGAGATATCTTAAAACATGAGGAAAATATGAAATTACTCTCTCGTCAGGAAGAAATGCTGCTCTTGGCAGTGTGGCGCTTACAACATGATGCTTACGGGGTTTTAATCCGAGAAAAACTCAAAGAAATTACCGGTAAGGAATGGGCTTTCGGTGCAATCTTTACAATGCTTGATAGGCTTGTTCACAAAGAATTGCTCACATCATATTTAACTGACCCAACCCCCGAAAGAGGCGGAAGGAGTAAGAGAATTTACCAACTAACAATTGACGGCAAAAAAGCACTAGTCGAAATAAAACAGATTGAAAAAGCAATGTGGGAAGGAATTGAAGGAATAGGCTTAGAGAATAATTAGAAATGAAAAATGAGAATGTAAAAAAGAAGAATTACACGCCTCCGTTTTTTGCTGAATTAATTATGAAGTATTTTTTCCCAGACAAAGGAAATTATTCAACCGTAGGGGACTTACATGAGTCATTCTTTTATGAAATAAAAGAAAAAGGTGTTTTCAAGGCGAAATGGTGGTATAGAAAAGAGGTTATAAGATCTGTTTTACCTTTGTTTATCAACAATTTTTATTGGGGGACAAATATGTTCATTAACTATATAAAGATGGGCTTTAGGAATATATTCGGTGATAAGGCTTATTCATTTATAAATCTTACGGGATTAACTATAGGCTTCGCTTCGTTTATATTGATTTCGTTGTTTGTTTATAAAGAATATTCTTTTGATAATTTTCATAAAAACGGGGATAGGATTTACAGGCTGAATAAGGTTTTTACTCCTCTTGTCGGTGAGCAAGAACTTCATCCGATCAGTTCCGGCATGATGGCTCAGACTATTGTAAATAATTATCCCGAAGTTGAAAGTACCGTAAGGGTTTTCCCTTGGTTTTCGGATGTTTACTTTAAAAAAGAGCAAAACGTATTACGGGTATCAAGTTTTATAGCTGTTGATTCAAACTTCTTCAGTTTTTTTGATTTCAAACTTTTAAAAGGAAACCCGCATACAGCATTGATAGAGCCAATGTCTGTAGTACTTTCCGAAGAAACCGCTTATAAATTGTTCGGCTTAAAAGATCCGGTTGGAGAAACATTAATTGATTTGAACGGCAATAACTTTAAAGTGACAGGGGTTGCCGAGAATGCGCCTGAAAATTCTCATCTTCAATATGAAGCTTTGATTTCGTGGTCGTCGACTGTTCCGGGGGCTGGTTCATTTTCAATGCGATGGCTGAATAACTGGCTTGCACAGGCATTGTACACTTACATAACTGTAAAGTCAAATGCAGATATTAATTCGTTAGAAAACAAACTGCAGGATATTATAAAGGATAACCTCCTGCAGAAAGTTGATCAATACCAATTATATCTTCAGCCTTTTAGAGATATTTACCTGGGATCTTCAGATATTCTCTATACGAGAAAAATACTTGCCGGAAATAAAGATTATGTAAAACTATTTTTTGTCTCTTCAATACTAATTCTTGTGATCGCTTCGTTTAATTACATTAATTTAACAAGCGCAAGATCATTACGCAGAGCCAAAGAAGTAGGCGTAAGAAAAACCTTAGGTGCTTCAAAAAGACAAATCTTAAAGCAGTTCTTAAGTGAATCTTTACTTTTTACGGTTGTCTCATCTGCAGTGGCCGTAATAATGGTTAAACTGCTTTTGCCGTTTTTCAATACACTAGCTCAAATAAATCATACTGTTGATTGGAGTTTATTAATCCTGTACGGATTATTTCTCTCCGTAACAATAAGCTTGGTCTCAGGTATTTATCCGGCTCTTCTCCTTTCGAATATTAAATTAACGAAAACGTTAAAAGGGCAATTGACTGCAAGCAACTCAAGAGCCCTCGTAAGAAAATCAACTATAGCATTTCAATTTGTAATTTCGATTATTCTGATAACATGTACTATTGTTATTAACAATCAGATGGATTTTATACTGAATAAAAATATGGGTTTTCAGAAAGATCAAATGCTTGTGCTTTCTATTGGCAATACGGAAATATCAAACCGAGCGGAAGTATTTAAGAATGAGTTACTAAAGAACTCGGCTATATTGAGCGCAACGGTTACCAGCACTGTACCAGGCCTGGGAACTTATGGCGCTAATATAAAACCTGAGGGAAAATCAGAAGAGGAAGATTGGACATGTGACATGTTCAGGATAGATGATTTTGATTTATTAAACACTTTTGAAATGGAAATGGCGGAAGGAAGATTTTTTTCCAAAGAATTTCCTTCTGACACATTAAATGGGATTGTAATAAACGAAGCTCTCGCAAAAAATCTCGGCTGGGAAAACCCAGTAGGTAAGCGGTTAGACATACCGGGCGACATTGAAAACGGAAGAGTAATAGGCGTTATAAAAGATTTTCATATGAATTCACTTTACCAGCCTGTGGATCCGCTCGTTATTTTTTACCAGCCCCGTGCTCAAAATATTATCTTAAAATTAAATGCAGCTAATGTGGCTTCTACACTTAAATTTGTCGAAAACAAATGGCAAAGTCTTGCGGCTGGATATCCGTTTGAATATGAATTTTTAGATGAGACTTTTGAGAACAAGTACATTTCGGATTTAAAGATGCGCGACATGTTTTCACTTTTTGCAGGCTTTGCAATTTTTGTTTCGTGTTTGGGATTAATAGGATTGGTCACATATTCTTCGCAGTTGAGAGCAAAAGAAATCGGAATCAGAAAAGTGCTCGGTTCATCAACCAAGAATATTGTTTACCTGTTGTCCAAAGAGTTTATAATTATTGTTGGAGTCTCGGCTGTAATTTCGCTTCCAGTTTCTTTTTATTTAATGAATAAATGGCTTCAGAGTTTTGCTTACAGAATGGACTTAAACTTAACACTGTTTTTATTTGCTGGAATAATTTCTGCACTGCCCGCGATTTTTGTTTTAATTCTGTTAACACTTAAAGCCGCAAACACAAATCCGGTTGAAACTATTAAGAATGAATAAAGAAAAAAAAATATCACCGCCTTTTTTTGCGGAATTAATTATGAAATATTTTTTCCCGGACAAGGGAAAATTTACAACAGTTGGCGACTTGGAAGAATCGTTTTATCACGAAGTAAATGATAATGGGACTTTCAAAGCAAAATGGTGGTACTGCAATGAAGTTTATAAATCGGTTAATCCAATTATTAAAAATACTTTTTATTGGGGGATAAGCATGATATCAAATTATTTCAAGCTTGCTTGGCGAAATTTTTTAAAATATAAAACACACTCATCAATAAATTTAATCGGACTCACTTTTGGAATTGCAGCTTCAATAATTATTCTGCTTTTTACAATTGATGAGCTCAATTTTGATAAATTTAATACCAAATACGACAGAATCGGAAGGCTGATAACCGAAGAATTCCAGGAGAACGGCGATTCAAGGTTCTATCCTTTGTCAGCCGGAATTATAGGTACAACGCTAGTTGACGAATATCCGGAAGTATTGAATCAAACCAGCTTGTTTGACATCAACGTTTTCGGACGTTTTACAATGCAGTACGAAGATTTCAAACATCACGAAGCAGATTATCTAATTGCACAGCCATCCTTCTTTGAAGTTTTTGATTACAATTTAATTATAGGCGATCCGCAAAAATTGCTGCACGAACCAAATGAAGTTGTGTTGACAGAGACAACGGCAAAGATGTTTTTCGGTAATGAAAATCCTATTGGCAAAGTAATTCAAACAAACAGAGATTGGGGAAATTTTAAGGTTACCGGTCTGATCGAAGATCCACCGGGTAATTCCCATCTTCAATTTTCTATGCTGATATCATTTAATTCAATTTTTACCGAAGGTTCGCGATGGCGGCAAATTGTTAATCATTGGGATATGTCAACAATGAAGACTTACTTATTGTTTTCTAATGAGTCAAGTATGAATGCTTTTGGAAGCAAACTAAAATCATTTCAAGATAAGCATAAAACAGAAGTATTTGGTGTTACCGAAGCGCTGCATCTTCAGCCAATGAAAGACATTCACTTCGGCTCGAACAATTTTGAAATGGATAGAAATTTCGGTGCCAGAAGTATTAACACGATTTATATTCTCGGAATAATAGGATTCTTTATTGTACTTAGTGCGTGCATAAATTATTCGAATATGTCTATTGCAAAATATTTTAACCGGGCAAAAGAAATAGGGATGCGGAAAGTAGTGGGAGCAACTAAAAAGCAACTATTTATTCAAATTCTATCCGAATCTTTATTTATGTCAATTCTTGCCGTTGCAGCAGCAATAGCATTGGTTTATTTATTGCTCCCTTCATTCAACAATTACTTGGAAAAAAATCTTGCCGTTACTTCCGATAACAGCCTGCTCTTCATAACGTTGTTATTGACAATAACGGTTTTGGTAGGTTTAATTTCCGGGTCATTGCCTGCATTCTTTTTAACAAAATTAAAAACAATATCATTGATGAAAATGAAATTGAAACCTGGCAACACAGTTTCTGTAGTAAAAAAATCTTTAGTGGTTCTTCAATTTGTAATTTCCATTGTCATGATATTTGCGACCATTACTGTTTATAATCAATTGAGTTATATAAAAAATAAAGATTTAGGATTTGACAAAGAACAAATGATCATAGTTGATATCAACAGCAGAGATTCAAGAAATAATTTTCAATCAATTAAAAACGAGTTTTTAAAATCAAGCTCGGTAAGCAAAGTTACTGTATCGTCACGTGTTCCCGGCGATTGGAAAGGTATAGGCGAAGTGCCTGTTAACCGAGTTGGCGGAAATAAAAATGAAGAACAGCGAATGTTCTCAATCTGTGCAGACGAAGACTTCTTAAATGTTTATGACATAAAATTGAAAGAAGGGAATTTTTTCACAGGTAATGTTTTGCTTGATTCATCAACCGTTGTTGTTAATGAAGCATTAATTAAAAACATGAATATTTCTGATCCAATTGGAAAATTCATTCAAATCAACGATAGGAATATTGATTATCAAATGAAAATTGTAGGAGTGGTTGAAGATTTTAATTTTCATTCACTGCATCAGAAAGTCAGCCCGCTCGTTATCAGTTCAATAAAAAGTCCTTTTGAAGTAATAGATTATTATTCTTCTAAAATATCTATGGCTAATGTGAAAGAAACCATTGCCTATTTAAAAACCGTTCATGAAAAATTTGATAAAGGTACAGTATTCGAATTTAATTTCCTTGATGAAAAAATTGATGAATTCTATAAACAGGACATAAAAGAAGGAACAATAATAAATACGGCTTCACTTATTTCGATTCTTATTGCCTGCCTAGGATTATTCGGTTTAGCATCTTATACAGCACAACAAAAGATCAAAGAAATTGGAATCAGAAAAGTTTTGGGTGCAACCGTCTCGGAAATCACACTAATCTTTTCAAAAGAATTTTTAAGACTTGTAATTGTCGCTGTTTTAATCGCTGTGCCCTTGGGTTATTACTTTATGAATCAATGGCTTGAAAGCTTTGCATACCGAATTAATATCGGTACAATGGAAATATTGCTTTCAGCATTCGCAGCAGTTTTTATTTCTGTAGCAACAATAAGCTACCAGGCAATAAAATCTGCCAATACAAATCCAATAGAAACAATTAGAACTGAATAATTGATGAAGAAAAATAAAATTTACAGGGCTCCGTATTTATCGGAGCTTCTGCTGAAATTGTTTTTTCCTGACCGGGGTAATTATACAACTGTTGGTGATTTAGCAGAAACGTTTAACTTCATTGCTGCTGAAGATGGTTTGTTTAGAGCTAGGATTTGGTATTACGGACAGTTTTATAAATCAATCATTCCAATTATTATTAATTTATGCTACTGGGGGGTAGAGATGTTTTTGAACTACATAAAAATTGCATTTAGAAATTTACTGAAGTACAAAGCATTTTCGGTTATTAATATTATCGGTTTATCAACAGGCTTAATGTGTGCAGTGTTAATTTATCTTTATACAGTTGATGAACTTTCGCACAACAAAGTATATGACAATAGTGAAAACATTTACCGATTGGTAAATATAAATTATGATAACGAAGGAAATGTAACAAGAAAATTTCATTCAGCTCCCGCGGTACTTAGGGAAATCCTTCCCGAATATTTTGAAGGGAGTATTAAAAGAGTTACGACAATAATGCATAGAAGGGGAGTGATCAAAAAAGATGATAATCTTTTCAATGAACGAGTAATGTTTGCTGAGCATAATTTCTTCGAAACATTTTCATATCCTTTGATTTATGGTGATGCTTCTTCAATCCTAAAAAATGAAAACAATATTGTTATAACGGAAGAGATTGCTAATAAATATTTTGGAAATGAATTTCCTGTTGGTAAAGAACTGAGGGGAGTTTTTGGGGAAGTTGAAAAAGCTTTTACAGTTTCCGGAGTTGCCAAAAATCCGAAAGAAAATAGCTCATATGTATTTGATTTCATTGTAAACATTGAAAACCAAAGACTATTTTATAATGATAATCCCGGTTCACACCGATTAAAAAATCTTGGCGACTTTTCAGCAAAAATAATAGTAACTCTAAATGAAGGTATAAATGTAAGTTTATTAAACAATCAATTCGAGAGATTTGTAAACCAGACTTTTGAAAAAGACTTACCGCTGCACAGAAGATTCAATGAAATAACAAGTGATCAAATACCGTTCACTTTTGGGTTGCAAAATATCCGTAACGTTCGATTTGATAATTCTGTATACGGCGGAAAAGATATATCTACACTTTACATTTTAATCGGTATTGCTACAATAGTTCTTTTTATAGCGTGTATTAATTTTATGAATTTGTCGATTGGCCGTTCGTCAATCCGCTTTAAAGAGATCGGTGTTAGAAAAGTAATCGGTGCTAAAAGAAGAGATCTGTTCAAGCAATTTTGGAGTGAGTCGGTTTTAATATCATTAGTCTCAATGGTCTTTGGCTTATTATTGACTTATTTGGTTCTGCCGATTTTCAATGAACTTTCTGGTAAAGAACTTGAGTTTTCAATGTTCATTAATCCTATGAATTTATTAGCAATTTTAATTCTTACTTTGTTTGTCGGAACAATTGCCGGTATTTATCCTTCACTTATTTTGTCTAAAATTCAACCTGTGAAAATATTTAGAGGAAACTTCAATTTTGGCGGAAAGAACTTTTTTACAAAGTCATTAATCTTAACTCAGTTTTCACTTTCTATTTTTCTCATTATTTCCACCATCGTTTTATCCGACCAAATTAATTATATGCTTAATAAAGATGTGGGCTATGATAAAGAGGGAATTATAACAGTTGAAGTTCAAGAAAGAACTGCCGAAAGAAGTAATGCTGTAGTAGATAACTATTTCAACAAAATCAAAAATTATAATTCAGTTCTTGGAGTTAGTGCCACTAACGATGCATTTGGAAAACATTCCAGTTCCCGTTCATACATTCATAAAGATGATAAGCAGGTATTAGTGAGAAGATACAATGTAGATCATAATTATTTTGATTTGTTGAATATAGAATTGATTGAGGGTAGAAATTTTTCGCGAAACTTATCAACTGATACATCTTCTGTAATTATTAATGAAGCATGTGCTAAGGAACTTGGATTAGCAAATACGGTTGGAGAAGAAGTAAAGCTTTTTGATAGAATTCCTTTAAAGATTATTGGAATAACAAAAGACTATAATTTTCAATCACTTCAAGAACGAATTTCTCCGGTAATTCTGTATTCAAGACCGGACTTCGGCAGATATTTTATTCTAGCAAAAGTTAGTGCTATAAATATTTCAGAAACTTTAGAGTTCATGAAATCGAAGTGGAGCGAAGTTAGCCCTAATAAACCTTTTAATTATTCTTTTGTGGATGATGATTTAAAAGCACTTTATGAAGAAGATAAAAAGTGGCAGTCTATTATTGGCTTTTCTTCAGTGTTATCAATTTTAATTGCATGCATGGGAGTATTCGGTTTGATGACTATTACTATTTCTAAAAAAGTAAAAGAGATTGGAATAAGAAAGGTCTTGGGAGCAAGTGTAATTCAAATAGTAAATTTACTAACAAAAGATTTTCTAAAACTAATTATAGTTGCAAATATTATAGCCTGGCCGTTAGCTTATTATGTTATGCAGAAAGTCCTTCAGGATTACTATTACAGAATTTCCATTGGAATTGAATACTTTCTAACAGCGGGTATCTCAACAATTTTTATTGCTCTATTGACAGTGCTTTATTTAACAGTAAAAGCAGCTGTTAAAAATCCAAGTGATTCAATTAGAACAGAATGATTGAATGAAAAAAAAGAAAACTTACAGAGCTCCCCATTTGGCCGAGCTTCTGATGAAATGGTTTTACCCTGACCGCGGCAACTATACTACTGTTGGTGATTTAGCTGAATCCTATAATTTTATTGCAGTCGAAGAGGGTTTGTTTAAAGCTAGAATTTGGTATTACGGACAATTGTTAAAATCGATTGTCCCGCTTATAATTAATTCATTTTATTGGGGGATAGAAATGTTTTTAAATTATATAAAAATTGCGCTTAGAAATTTTCTGAAACATAAAGTGTATTCTGCAATTAACCTTTCAGGACTTGTTCTCGGTTTCAGTGTGTTTTTAATTTTTGCTGTTTACGTTTATGATGAACTCAGTTACGACAGATTTCATGATAATTCCGATAAAACTTACAGAGTTTATTTAGAGAGGGTGTATCCAAACTCAGTAGTTAATTTTGCCGGAATCGGATCGGGTGTCGGCCCGGCCATTAAGTCGGATATTCCCGGCGTAGAAAAAATGACAAGGGTACACAGTTTTTCAAATTCGCCAAGACAAATTATTGAATACGATGGAAAAAGATTTGTAGAAACCAACAACCTTTATTTTACTGACAATAATTTTTTTGAAGTATTTAATGCCGAATTTATAAAGGGCAATAAAGCAACAGCATTGAAGAATCCTAATTCAGTTGTCATCTCCGATGAAGCTGCTCGGAAGTATTTTGGAAATAACAACCCGATTGGCAAAACTTTAGTTTACAGGGATACACTTAATTATACCGTAACTGGAGTGGTAGAAAAATTTCCTCAAAACTCACACTTCAGATTTGATTTTCTTGTATCTGGCTTTTCCAGTCTTTATACAGAAGAAGAAATGCTTCGTTGGGGCAACGAATTATTATTCAGAACTTATATCGTATTGGGAGAAAATGCTGACCCGCAAAATGTTGAATCAATGTTGCCGGATCTAACCAGAAAATATATGCCTGCAATTGGGGGTTACAGCGTCGAAGTTTTTGATAATTGGGTAGCTTCCGGTAACGCTTATAATTTTCGACTTGAAAAATTGACAGACATACACCTTTATTCCACCGACAAAAGATTTGAATTTCAGGCGAACGGTAATATCACTTATGTTTATCTTTTCAGTATAGTGGGATTTTTTGTGCTATTCATTTCATGTTTCAATTTCATAAATCTTATTACAGCTAAATCATCAACCAGAGCAAAAGAGATTGGCGTAAGAAAAGTAATGGGCTCAAATAAAAAACAGATCATTTACCAATTTATGAGCGAGTCGATTATTGTTGTATTCATTGCTATGTTGTTATCACTACCAATTGTTGAATTTTCTCTAACTTTTTTGACGGGCGTAATTAACAAGAAACTTTCTTTGATTAATATCGCAAGTTTATATTCAATAGCAGCAATGCTGTTATTTACTTTGTTTATTGGAGTTTTATCCGGTGCTTACCCTTCTTTTATTTTATCGAAATTTCAGCCTGTAAAAATTATAAAAGGCACACTTGCTTTTGGATCAAAAAGAATCGGTTTCAGAAATTTGTTAATGTCTATTCAATTCGGTTTATCTATTGCTATGGTTATTGCGACATTGGCGATATACAAACAGATGGAATATTTAAGCAATCAAAAGCTTGGGTTTAGCAAAGATCAGGTAATGATTGTCAACAATGCTAATTTGATGGGTGAGCAAGTTCAACCGTTTATTGCGGAACTTGTAAAAAGAGAAACGATACAAAGTGCATCTCATGCTTTCTCAATTCCCGGGACAACGACAAACTTAACAACTTTAGAACCGGTTAATAGTCAAGCAGATGATATTAGTGCAAGTTCTTTATGGGCTGATGAAAACATTCTCAGTGCATTGGAAATTGAGTTAATTGCCGGCAGAAACTTTAGAGCTGACGATGCGATACCTGATACTGCAAGAACAATTATTGTCAACGAAACATTTGCCAATATTTTGGGAGGTAAACTACAAGCTGTAAGCAAAGAGATGCGTGATTTAAACGGTAGAACAAGAACAATTGTAGGAGTTGCGAACGATTTTAATTTTGAGTCTTTGCATAGCAGCGTTAAACCTTTGGTATGTTTTCCCACAAGAAACGTAACACAGTCATTTAGTTCTAATGTGATAGTTAAAATAAAAACCAGTGATATAAAAGAAACAATTCAGTTCGTTGAAAATAAATGGAAAGCATTTATACCCTCAGTTGATTTCGATTATTCATTTCTTGACGAAGAATTTAATAAGCAATATGACGCTGAACAAAGAACACTTTCACTATTTTATGTTTTCGCAGCAATAGCAATTTTTGTTGCTTGTCTTGGGCTGTTGGGCTTAAGTGCATTTGCTTCCCAGCAAAGGTCAAAAGAAATTGGAGTTAGAAAAGTCCTCGGAGCAAATGTAACAAGTATCATTCTTACTCTGTCTTCTCAATTTTTTGTGCCGATATTCTTTGCAAATTTATTGGGATGGTTAACTGCTTACATTATAGTACAAAACTGGCTTGAAGATTTTGCTTACAGAATAGACTTGGGTGTTGGTTTATTTGCGGCGGCAAGTGTACTAATTTTGATTATATCATTTGGCACGATTTGGCTTCAATCTTATAAAGCAGCAGTAGTTAATCCGATAGACTCAATTAGATCTGAATAAAAACAGAGACATGATTAATCATGTCTCTTTAAACAAATGAGATTAGTCGCTTAAAAAATTCTTTTTTAGGAAGTTATTAACAGCAGTCCAATAATCTTTGCTGTCCCCGAAATAGCTCCATAGTGCTTTCGCGCCATGATTACCATCTGTAGAAGGAAGGAATGAAGTTTTTGTTTTTGAAGGAATCGCTTCGAATATTTTTGCCCATTGTTCTTTTTCATTTTTTGCTGAAGTTATAAAAACAGGAATAGTTAATTTCTTTGCTGCGTCGGTTACAAAAGTTTCACTTTTTCCCTGTTCGGTAAAATATTCTCCCGGCGAAAATGATAAAGAACCGTCGACTATATTTTGATTTTCGCTTGCTAAAGGAATTACTAGTGCTGAAGAGTATGAGCTTCCCCAAACTATTAATTTTCCTTTTGCATAATTTTTATTAACGTAATCAACAGCAGCTTGCATGTCGGCAAGTGCATCAATCCATCTAGTTTTTTTGTTTTGTTCTTTTGCCCTTTTGTTAGTTTCATTGGTAACTTCATTTATTGATCCGCCGGCTCTTTGATCGACAGCCATGCAGTTAAAACCTAGCTCATTTAACTTAGGTGCAATTCCCAAGTATTCACCTCTGCTCCAACCTGCTTGATGAAATAGAATTATGAAAGGTTTAGTTAAATCATGGGCTAGGTATAAATCGGCTGTTATTTCCAAACCATCGCTTGATTTAAAGGTTATTGTTTCTTTGCCTTTAGCCGGAATAGAAACAAATAACAGGACCGCTAAAAAAGAAATTGTATATATATATTTCATATTTTCCCCCAACTGAAATGATTAATTTGTTTTTATGTGATCATTTTGAAGCTATTTATAAAAGACTCATTAATTGGACAAAAGGTTGCTTTAAGAAATAAAACATAATAGGGAATAATAGGTTTTCTTAAATCAATAGAAACGAAAGTGTTAGGGACATGGTTTATCATGTCCCTTGAAAATTATACAGCTCTCAAAGAATCAACAATTTTCAATCTTGCCGCTCGAACTGAAGGAAGAAAGCCACCTAAAACACCCATTACAGCCGCAAAAATTAAGGATGATACAACAATATCCGGAGTTAATGCAAATGAAAACTCAAGTTCTGAAAATGAATTGAAGTTGATAGTTGATATAGAAAAGAATTGAAGGAATGAAGCTAGGAATACACCAACTAATCCACCTAAGATTGAGAGAGTTAACGACTCAAATAAAAATGCAATTAGTATGTTCCTTCTTCTAAAACCAAGTGACCGCAAAGTACCAATTTCCACTGTGCGATTGGCTACAGCAGTGTACATTGTAATCATCGCACCAATAGTAGCGCCTACACTGAAGATCACAGTGATAAACACACCAAGTGCGGTAATAAATTGCACAAGAAATGTTGATTGCTCTTCATAATATGCTTGCTCAACTTTTGCTTCAAACTGCTGCAATCTTCTATCTTCATTAAATGCATTTAAGAAGGAATCAAAACTTTCAGCGCTCTCGAGTTTTAATGTGACCGTTGAAACAGAATTACCGCGGTTAAAAGCATTCAATAATTGTAAACCGTCGCCCCAAAACTCAGATTCAAAACCACTACCGTCTGCTTCGAAGGTCCCTACAACTTCCCAAAAATCTCCGGCGAATTTTACTTTGTCGCCGATTTGTGCGCCTTTAAATCTTTCATTTATAGAACGGCCAACAATCAATTCTCTTGTTCCAAAATTAAACCATCTGCCTTCAGTTAATTTTACTTGCGGCCTTAAATCCTTTATCGTTTCGGAAACACCACGCACAGTAATGTTGCTTATTCCGCCTTCCTGCCTATCAAGATTGATTATTACTACAGGCTCATTTGAAATTATAGCCGAGCCGTCGCTTCTTTTTGCTATGTTTGGCAATGTTCTGATCACCCCTTGAACATCACCTGAAACAATACTTGAAATCTCACTGTTTGCTGATTTGCGTGCTATTAAAACATTATCCACTGATCCGGTTTCTTTCAAAGTTTTTTGAACACCATATGCCATCATCAATACTGCCGCAAAGACAAACACAACAAGCGCAACACCTACTATTGTAATAATTGTTGTAAGATTCCGAGATTTGAAATTCTTAAAACTATACTTAAAAGGGATTGCCATTTATTTCTCCTAAAAATTTTTAACCAACAAACCTGAAACCATCAACAATTTTTGTTCTGATAGCTTTTTGAATCGGAAATATTGCTGCAACAATTCCAACAAGTATTGCCGATGATGCAGCCAATACAATTGTTATCTCTTCCAAATTGAAAATCGGGAACCAGTTTTTTGGAACTACCATTCCAAATCCTTCAATCAATGGGAAAAGTAAAAACAATCCTAATCCACCGCCGAGAAAAGAAATAAACATCGATTCACCCAAAATCAGTGAAGTTAAATGCGGTGTAGAAAACCCGAGCGTTTTCATTACTGCATATTCCCTTGTTCTTTCACGAGAGGACATAATCATTGTGTTGCCCAGTACCAGCATAATAATTCCGATAATCACAAATGACATAAAATTCATCGCAGTAATAATTGAACTGAACGAAGCAATAAATCCTTGCTGGAATGCACGTTCAGTTTCAGTTTTTGTTTCTGCACTCGAGTTTAAAAAGAGCTCGTCAATTCTTCTCGAAACTTCAGCTGATTGATTTGGATCTTTTATTTTCACTATGTACCAGCCGACTTCTCCAACTCGAATCGGATCATCCACTTTCATTCTTTCATTTATGTAATCCCAATGAAAGAACATTCCCGTGCCGTCAACTGTTTGATCGCGCTTTTTATAAATTCCTCTAATTATAAACTGCCAATCGCCGGGATAAATATCTCCCTCGAGAGTCATTGCATCGCCAACTTCGAGATTATACATTGCCGCAATGTCTTCTCCAATTATGCAAGAGTTTCGCTCTCGTTGGAAAGTTGCTTTTTCCTCTGGAGTTACAATCCATTCCGGGTACACATCAAAAATTGTTTCGGGATCTACAGCTAGCCTCGGAAAGAACTGGTTTTTATCGATGTACACCCCTTGAAACCAAGTAGCAAAAGTAACTTGGTCAACTCCTTCTACGTTCGCGATTTTATCTTTGTATGTGTAAGGTAAAGGAAAGATAAAAGATACAGCTTGCCGGGTGATTAACCTGTCCGCCGCTGAAGCTTCAATACCCGCATACCATGCTGTAACAACAGTGCGCAGCATACCGAAAGCGATTACCGCAATAGCAATACCGCATATCGTAAGGAAAGTACGCAGCTTGTGGCGGAGCGAATTTTTTAAGATCAATTTTAAAATTTTCATCATTCCCCCTTATACCAAATCGCCTTTGTCAATGTGCTTTGTTATGTTTGCTCTCTCTGCAGCGTGCGGGTCGTGAGTCACTATCAAAAGTGTTTTCTTAAATTCTTTATTCAATCTTTCCATCAGCGTTAAAATTTCTTCTGCAGAATTTTTGTCGAGATCACCGGTAGGTTCATCCCCAATAATTACAAGAGGATCAGTTACTATAGCACGTGCAATAGCAGCCCTTTGTTCTTGCCCGCCGGATAGTTGTTTTGGATAATGTTTCATTCTGTCTGCAAGTCCAACAATCTCTAGGGCTGTTTCGGCCTGTTTCTTTCTTTCCTTTTTACTGAGCGGAGTAAGCAGAAGCGGAAGCTCAACATTTTCGTATGCTGTTAAAACCGGAATTAAATTATAAAACTGAAATACAAAACCGATGTTATTTGCACGCCATTTAGCAAGGGCGGTTTCACTCAATTGTGAAATGTCGGTATCTGATACTTTTATTTTACCGCTCGAAGGTTTATCGATGCCGGCAATCAAGTTAAGCAGCGTAGTTTTACCCGAACCCGAAGGGCCCATAAGTGCCATGAATTCACCTTCTTCAATATCGAGATTGATATTGTTAAGTACAGGTACTTCAAAGCTGTCACGCATATAAGATTTTGATACATCCTGAATTTGAATTAAAGGAGGCATTTTTTCTCCGTTTGTGTTTCTTAAAATATTTATAAGTCATGCTGAGCTTGTCGAAGCATGTTTACCAATAAATGTGCTCACATTTAGACAAGGGTTCGACTGAGCTCACGCCGAAGTCTCAATGTGACTATGTGCTATTTAGTTTGAACTTTTGAACCGTCGTTAATTTTTTCATCAACATTGTTGATAACTTTATCTCCGCTGTTTAAGCCGGAAGTAATTTCAACAAGATTGCCCGACTCTTCACCGGTTGTAATTTCAACCTGCATTGCTTTTTTGTCAAAAACTTTAAATGCTACATTTTTCCCATCGCGGTTAACAATTGCAGTTTTTGCAACCATCAGTTTTGGTTTTTGATTTAAAGAAGCTGTGTCAACCGGAGCGTTTAAGAATAATACCTTCGCGCTCATCTCGGGCAAAACCCTGTCGTCGTAATTTTTGAAAGCAACTTTTACAAGTACTGTTGCTTTTGATCTGTCCGCAGTGGGTACTACTTTATCAACGTACCCGGCATATCTAATTTGCGGATAAGCGTCAAGAGTGATTTCACAATCTTGGCCCGTTTCAATTTTATCAATGTTTGATTCGGAAACATCAGCTTCGACCTGCAGCGAACTCATATCCGCCATTGTAACTATTGCTGCACGTGAAGTAGCACTTGCGCCAAGCGGGGAAACAATTTCGCCGACATCCGCATTTTTAGTCAACACTGTTCCGTCAAACGGAGCGCGTATTAAAGTGTACTCAACCGCAATCCCTGCTGATTTAATTTGTGCTTTTGTTAATTCAATTGATGCCAAAATTCTTTTGTAAACCGACTCAGCAGTTTTATAATCTTTTTCTGTTGAAACACCAGCTTCGAATAATTCCTTTGTTCTTGTGTAATTGCTTTCAGCGTCAATTAAATCAGCTTCGTATAATTTTAGCGATGCTTCTACTTCTTTAAGCTGTGCTCGCACGTCATCGCTTTCGAGCCGCCCGATTATTTGATCTTTTTTAACTGCATCCCCTTCAACCACACCGAGGTAAACCAGTCTGCCCGTAGCTTTTGATGCAACAGATGCTTTACGCTGTGCAACCACGTAACCGCTTGCGGTAAGCAAAGCGTTTGACTGTGAAGGCGAAACAAGCGATACGTTTGTTAAAGTTACCTCTTCGCCTTTGTCAAAAAGCATTTGCCAGCCGTAGTATCCGCCGAAGAATAAAGCGGCAATAATTATAACAGCAAAAAATATCCCGAAGAATTTCTTCCCGCCGCCGGAGGAATTTTCTTTTTTTGAACGGTCAATTTTCAATGAAGATAAATCTGCGTCTTTAGTTTTCATATCAGTTTATTTTATGATTATCAAGTATTTGAGTAGCCAGAATCATAACCTAAAAAAATCGATTTAAGTTTCAAAGTAAATTTATAGTGAATAAATCTATTACACTTTGCTATTCTTGCTGACTCGGTAATTTATTTCATTTGTCTTTTATGGTGTATTTAATGATTTGTCATCCCGAACTTTTTTCGGGATCTGCTAAAGAATAAACCAGATGCTGAAATAAATTCAGCATGATACTACACGAGTCATTTATTTATAAAATTGATAAAGCTCTCAAAAGAATCGAATTGTTGTAAATTCAAAGACGGAGAATTTGTAAATTTATTTCCACAGTTTTAGTAATTATAAAAAAGGAAGAGAATGAAATTTTATAACGACCCAAAAAAAGTTGATGAATACGAAAAAATGTGCGACGAATATGACGGCGCAGAATTGTACGAAGTTTTATCGAAACACTTGAAAGAGAAATCATCTTTGCTGGAGCTGGGCTGCGGGCCGGGAAACGATATACCTTATTTGCAAAAACATTATTCCGTAACCGGGTCGGATTTGTCTGATGAATTTATAAAACGCTGCAAAGAGAAATTTAAAGATTTACAATTCTTAAA
>JANQIV010000156.1 GCA_028282005.1 Melioribacteraceae bacterium
TTTAAGAACAGCAGCTTCCGGAATGTATGCACAGCAAATTAATATTCAAGTTATCTCCAATAATATTGCTAACATCAATACAACCAGTTTCAAAAAGAACCGGGCTGAATTCAAAGATTTGATTTATCAGGAAGTTTCTGCTAATCCTCAAAGTTCAGAAGTTCCGGGTATCTCCGAAACATCAAGTGATAAAATTCAAATTGGTAACGGTGTAAAGCCTTCATCCACTCAAAAAATTTTTGAACAAGGTGATCTTCAGCAAACCGGGAAAGAACTTGATGTCGCTATTCAAGGTGATGGTTTTCTCCAAGTTAGAAGAGCAGATGGTACTTTTGCTTACACAAGAGATGGATCATTGAAGTTATCAAATGATGGTACTATTGTAACTACCGGCGGTCTTGTCATAGAACCTGGTATTGCTATTACAAGTGATACTATTGGCTTAACAATATCTAAGGATGGATTGATTACTGCTACTGAAGTTGGTGGTGAAGAAGTTGAAATAGGCCAGTTGGAATTAGCTAAGTTCGTAAATGCCGGTGGACTTAGAGCTTTAGGCGATAACCTTTATGAAGAAACGGAAGCATCAGGCGTTCCAATTTTGGGTAACCCGGATAGTGAAGGTTTTGGTTCTGTGCATCAAGGGTTTTTAGAAACATCAAATGTAGACATTGTTGAAGAAATGATTTCAATGATAACAGCTCAAAGGGCTTACGAGATCAATTCAAAGACTGTAACTACTGTTGAAGAAATGATGAACATCGCAAATAATCTAAAAAGATAATAATCGATAAAATGATAAAACTGCTTAACATATTGTGTTTCTTAATTATCGGAGTAAATGATACTTCAGTCATTGATGAGTATTTGCAAAAGAATCTAACAGACTTTAATTCTTACGAATATGAAATAGTGACTGACATAAAAAATGATTTTACAATTGATGAAGATAGAAAACACAGATTAGGCAATGGATATATGCACTTGCCGGTTTTATTAATTGTAAATGATAACTACGAAAAAAAATCTTCAGTCACTTTAAAAATTAAATTATACAAAGAAGTTCTTGTAGCAGCAAAAGATATTAAAGCTGGAGAAGAAATTCATGAAAGTGATTTTGTTAAACAACTAAAAAATATTTCCCGAAGCAGATCAAAAGTTATAAGTGATGAAAGTTTATTGGTATACAAAAAAGCAAAAAGGAATATTCATAAAGGAGATTTACTTTCAATCAATATGCTCCGTGATATTCCGCTTGTAAAAAGAGGTGACATGGTAAATGCTTTTTTGGAAATGGGAACAGTCGTTGTCTCCTTCCGTGCATCATCAAGAGGAATTGGTAGTAAAGGTGATAGAATAAGAATTGAAAGAGATGACAAAAGGATTTTTATCGCTGAAGTAGTTGACAAAAATAATGTAAAAATAATTGAGTAATAAAATGAAAAAGTTTTTGATAATTATCGCAATGTTTTCGCTTGGTATTCAAGCACAAGATTTGAGGAATAATGCCAGCCGCTCATTGTTCTCGGATTATAAAGCTTCGCAAATTGGCGATGCGGTAACAATCATAGTTGTTGAATCTTCACAAGCTTCTAATTCTTCTAGGACACAAACCGGTAAAAAAAGCAATGTTGGTTATCAGCTTGAAGGTACTATGGATGGCAGTTCATTGATCCCTGGTGTTGATATTTCATTGGGTTCTAACAATGATTTTGATGGCGGCGGATCAATAAATTCAACAGGAAATGTAAGAACAAAAATTAGTGCGCTGATAGATTCAGTTTTGGCAAATGGTTTAGTTAGAATCAGAGGAAGCAGAAAAATATCGATAAACGGTGAAGAACAAAAAGTATTTATTAAAGGATTAGTAAGAACTGCTGATCTTAATTCTGACAACACAGTTTTCTCATATAACATTTCAGAAGCAGAAATTACATTGGAAAATGAAGGAAAGATAGACGGCGCAAGCAGTCCGGGATTACTAACAAAAATCTTTCACTGGTTATTTTAGGTGATAACATGAAAAAGGTAACATTAGCATTAATAATATTTTTGATCACATTTTCAAACAGCAATGCGCAAAGGATTAAAGACCTAGCATACTTTAGAGGTATAAGCTCTGAACAGCTTATTGGTTATGGGCTTGTGGTAGGTTTAGCTGGTACCGGGGATAGTCACCGTTCCTCATTTACAATTCAGTCAATTACAAGTATGCTCAAAAGATTTGGCATTACTGTTCCCGAAACAAATTTAAGAACAAGAAACGTAGCTGCTGTAATGATTACTGCTAAGGTAAATAATCTTTACAAGTCGGGAACTGAATTTGATGTTGTAGTTTCGTCTATGGGTGATGCTACCAGTTTGATGGGAGCTACTCTATTGATGACCCCACTTTCCGGAGTAGATGGATCGGTATATGGTATAGCTCAAGGCCCAATATCCATAGGTGGGTTTGACATTAATACAGAATCCGGTGGTAGAGTTGCAAAGAATCATGCTTTATCAGGCAGGATACCTGGCGGTGGAAAATTGGAAGTAGAAATTCCTGGGGGAGAAATAAGCCAATCTGAATTAAGTTTATTATTAAGAGAGCCTGACTTTACTACTTTAAACAACATAGCATCAGCAATCAACCAGCAATTTGGTGATGGTACTGCGGAATCACAAGGTGCATCTGAAATAAGATTGGTAGTGCCGAATGATGTTACAGATTTTACTTCATTTATTTCTCAGTTGGAGTCTATTGAAGTGCAAAAAGATGTTGTTGCAAAAGTTGTGTTGAATGAAAGAACCGGAACAGTAGTTACTGGTAGCAATGTTAGAATTTCACCTGTTACAATTTCTCATGGAAGTTTGAACATATCAATTCAATCTTATCCATTGGTAAGTCAGCCAAATTCATTTTCAAATGGCGAAACTGTATTATTCAATAACTTAGTTCCAAAAGCAAATCAAGATAACGGAAACGCTGTTACAATAGATGGAGCATCAAACGTGCAGGAAGTTGCAGCTGCGCTTAATTCATTAAATGTTTCACCGAGAGATATTATTGCTGTATTTCAAGCATTAAAAGAAGCCGGGGCATTAACAGCGGAATTGATAATAATATAATGAGTAACATTCAATTAAAAATATCGAACCCGCAGCATATAAAAGAACCGAAGCCAATCGATCACAGGTTTTCTACGGCTCATAAAGCTAAGCTTGCAAAGGCTTCAAAAGATTTTGAAAGCATGTTGACAAGCATGATGCTAAAGAGCATGACAAAATCGACAAATGGTTTATTTGGTGATAGCAACTTTGGCGGGAATGTTCTCGATACTTTTTTTGAACAAGAGTTATCAAATCACATAACAGGTTCACAAGGATTTGGAATAGCAGAACAAATTTATAAAAGAATAACCGGCGAAGAGTTAAACTTAGAAGAGTTTATAAAATTCAAAAACAGTAAACCAAACGAATTAAAAATTAAGAATATTGATAAAGGCAATGGAGCAGTCACTCCTAGCAATAGTGCATCAACTAGATTAAAAAAATATGAACCGATTATAAAAGAAGCATCAGCAAAATTTGGTGTACCTCAGAATTTAATTAAGTCAGTAATACTCACTGAATCTGCTGCAAAAGAAAATGCGGTATCAAGTGCAAAGGCAAAAGGATTGATGCAGTTGATGGACGGAACAGCAAAGGATATGGGGGTAAAAAATGTTTGGAATCCTAAAGAAAATATTTTCGGAGGTAGCAAATATTTATCTCAAATGTTAAAAAAATATGATGGGGACTTGAGCAAATCTCTTGCAGCATATAACGCGGGTCCGGGCAATGTAGATAAATATGAAGGGATTCCTCCGTTTACCGAAACACAGAATTATGTAAAAAGAGTTATGGGTTACTTAAACTATTTGGAAAGTTAAAATGGAATCAAAAAACTTAATCGATGTACTAAAAAAACAAAAACTGAATCTTGAAAATCTTCTTGGTGCTGCTAAAGAAAAACAAAAAGTTTTGATAAATAATAAGCGCGAAGAACTTGATACAGTTGGTAAACAGGAAGAAAAGCTAATTTTCCGTGTGCAGCAAACAGAAAAAGAAAGAATTGCTGTAGTAAATCAATTAGCTTCAAGAAACGGTTTGAATCCAAAGGCAATTAAAATCGGTGATCTTATCAGTAAACTTTCAACAACCGAAGACCCGGAAGTAATTTTTGAATTAACAAATTTAGAAGAAGAAATTAAAGAACTAGTTGCTGAAATAAAATCTACAAACAGCAGAAATATGTTTTTAATACAGCACTCAAGGAAATTTATTGAATACACTATGAAAGCAATTTTTGGTGAAGGCAAAAAATCAATTTTAGACAGGAAAGTTTAAGATGAGTGTTAACAAATTAATGGATATCGCCAATAGGAGCTTGCAAGCCTATCAAGGTGCGTTAACGGCTACTTCCAATAATATTGCTAATGCCGGTAACAAAGATTACTCCAGACAGAGAGTAATATTAACTTCTGAACCGCCGGATCGAGGAACAGGATTGAATTACGGTTCAGGTATAACACTTTCCGGTATTCAAAGAATTCGTGATGTTTTTATTGACAGCCAAAGATATCAATACAACAGTAAACAAGCTTCTGCTGAAAAACACTCAAACATTTTAGCAAAGATGGAAACTCTTTTGAGTGAACCTTCTGAAGCCGGTTTATCAAATTTGATGAATTCATTCTTCAATTCTTTTGAAGAATTATCTGCAGATCCAACTTCGATGCCATTAAGAAATAATGTATTAAATGCTGCTCAAAGATTTACAGATAAGCTAAATACTTTGTATGGTGGTTATTCCAGCCTTCAAGATGATTTGAGAAATGAAGCACAAATTTATGTTAATGATCTTAATGATTATTTAGAGCAAATTCAAAATTTGAATAAAGAAATATTTGCTTCACAGACAAGGGGTTCGGATGCCAATGAATTACAGGATGAAAGAACAAGGATTATAAATGAATTAAGTCAGATTGCAAATATAACTGTGCAGACTAATTCTGATAGCAGTGTAAGTATTTCGATTGGCGGAATATTTGCTGCTGATAGGCTTCACCATTTGGAGTTTGCCTTGGAAGAGCAGAATGGCACTCTTAAAATTGTTACGGAAAAAGATAATGTTTCGATGTCGTTAAACGGTGGAAAACTGTATGGTACAACTAGGATATATAATGAAATTATTCCAAGCTACCTTACTGCACTAGATGATATTGGTAATGGTATTATGGATAATGTAAATACTGCTCATAACGCAGGTTATACATTCACGGATCCACCGCAGACAAGTATAGATTTTTTTGATAGTTACACTAACGGTTTGTTGTCGATCAATCAAAATATCCTTGATGATGCAGCTATGATAGCAATTTCTTCCGATGGTAATGATGGTAATAATGATGTTGCACTTGAAATAGCTGCTTTGAAAGACCAGGATTTGATAAACGGAACCTCGATAATGGATACGTATTCAGCTTTTGTAAATGATCTTGCAAATGAAAAATTATTGCAGGACGAAAATGCCAGCTCATTTCAATTGGTAATTAATCAATTGGAAGGACAAGTTTCTGAAATCTCCGGTGTATCCATAGATGAAGAAATGGTAAATGTATTGAAATATCAAAAGTCGTTTGATGCTGCAGCCAGATTGGTTAGAGTAGCGGATGAACTTATGCAAACCTTACTAAATGCCTTTGGCTAATAGGTTAGGAGAATTATTATGAGAATAACAGATAGTTTATTACAGACAACATTTTTATCTAATTTGAACAACACGAAAAATTCGTTGTCCAAAGTTCAGCAACAATTAACAACCCAGAAAAAAATAAATGTTGTTTCCGATTCTCCGTCCGGCTCAGCCAGGGTAATGCGTTTAACAGGTCAGTTACAGGATATCAATGCTTATATTGAAAATATCAACAATGGTAAAACCTTTTTGCAGTCAAGCATTAATGCAATGGAAGGAATGCAGACTGAGATACAATCGATACTTGTTGACTTTACAGCCATTAAAAATGCTATTACAGACGATTCACTTCCTTCATTTGGCGAAAAGTTGGAATCTGCTTTAGATTCGATAATTGACAGAGCTAATTCAAAGTTTGCCGGTAAATATCTTTTTGGCGGAACCGATAATTCACAGGAGCCATACGGGTACAATGCTACACCTCCTCCAAATATTGAGCAAACTATTGCTGATAGCTCCGGTGAAGTAAAAGTAAAAATTTCTTCAACAATTTCGCAGAAGATTAATGTAACCGGCGATGAGTTATTTGGTACTATTGACGGTACAGATGTTCTAAACACTCTTTATGATATAAAAGAAAATTTAAAGTTGGGTGTAAGGCCTAGTGAAGCCGAAATACAAGTTGTTGAAGATTTTAATGAAAAAATTATTTCAGTAATGGCTTCTGCCGGAAATAATCTAAATAGAATGGACAATACACTTGAGATACTCTCAGGTCAAGAATTAGAATTAAGAGATATAATTTCAAAAGAGCAGGACGTTGATATTGCCCAATCAGTAATTGAAATGGAAAACCAGCAATTTGCTCTTGACGTTGCATACAAAACATCTTCAATGATATTACCAAAATCACTACTGGATTTCTTATAATGAGTAAAAAACAGGGAAGTTTTTTAGGTCTAATATTAGGTATCGTTTCAATTTTCGGGTCTTTCTTTTTAGAAGGAGGGTCTTTTCAGGCTTTATTTCTAATACCCCCGATCATAATTGTATTTGGTGGTACATTTGCCGCAACCATCATTGGATTTGGGTTTGACAAATTCAGGCAAATATACGCGTTGGCTAAGTTAGCTTACGATCCTCGCAATTTTGATATAAAAAATCTAATTGAAGGAATCGTTGAAATATCAATGAAAGTAAGAAAAGAAGGTTTGCTTGCGGTTGAAAAAGACCTTGAACAATTGGAATACAAATTCCCGCAAAAAATGATAAAGTTTGTTTTGGATGGAACAAATGCTGAGATGCTTGAGATTGTGGCTGCTACAGAGATTAAAGCAATGGAAAGAAGACATCATTCAAATATTTCAATTTTTACAAAAATGGGTGGCTATGCACCAACTATGGGTATTATCGGAACTGTAATGGCATTGATAATGACCCTTGCAAATGCTGGCGAAGACCCAACTTTACTTATTCACAATATTGCATCGGCATTTATTGCTACCTTGTGGGGAATTGTAAGTGCTAACCTCTTTTGGCTGCCGATAGCGGATAAATTAAAACTATGTCATTTAGAAGAAAAACATATGATGGAAGTATCTTTGGAGGGAGTTCTAGCAATCCAAAGTGGGGAGATCCCGACGTTGGTGAGAGCCAGAATGATGAGTATGCTCCCGGTAAAAGATCAAGAAAATCAATAACCAGTACCGGTGATGATTTTAATGAGGAAGAGAGTAATGATAGATATCTCATTACTTATGCTGACTTAATCACACTGTTATTAGGGTTGTTTATAATATTATATGCTATGTCAAATATAGACGCTGAAAAATATAAAGAAACCGTTTCTGCATTAGGAAGCGTGTTCGGATCACAAGCAAATTTCCCGGTTATAAATCCTGAGCAAAAAATGATTGATAGTTTTAGTTCTTTCCCGACATTAAAAGAAAAATTGCAGGATGTTATTGAGCAGAATGGTTATGAAGAAGCAATTAAACTAAGTGAAAATGAGAGGGGAATTACTGTTAGTATTTTAGGGGATATACTTTTCCCATCGGGTAGTGCTGAACTTGCAGAAGAATCAATAGAAGTATTAAATAAATTAGCAAAGATTATAAAGCCTCTGCCGAATGATTTAAGGGTAGAAGGGCACACAGATAATGTTCCGATAAATAATAATTTGCATCCATCAAATTGGCATTTATCTGTGGCAAGGGCAACAAACACAGCTTATTACTTGATGAATGATGAAGATATCTCGCAAGATAAAGTATCAATTGTCGGTTATTCGGAATACAAACCTGTTGCGACAAACGAAACGGAAGATGGCAGAGCATTAAATAGAAGAGTAGATTTAGTAATTTTAAATAATAATTAACAAAAAGAAAAGGATCATGAAACTACAAACTTTGCAGTTCGGTGACATCGAATTTGATGAAAATATCATCATCAAATTTGAAGACGGAATACTAGGTTTTGAAGACCAGAAAAGATTCATAATGATTACCGAGGATGACGGAATTTTTTACTGGCTTACATCGGTTGATGAACCTGAGCTAGTTTTCCCACTTTTCCCTTTGGGATTAATTAACGATAAATATCCCGTAGTGGAAAACTTTGAAGCTTTCGGAATAGTGAATTTAGATAAGGATGTAAATAACATCACACTTAATATGAAAGCTCCGATTTACTTAAATCACGGGGACAAAAAAGGATTCCAGAAAATTCTGGATAAAGAGGAATTCCCTATTAATTACAAACTATTTGTAGAAGAAGAGGATAAAAAGTAAACATGCTGGTACTATCAAGAAGAAATAATGAAAAAATTAGGATTGGCTCCAATATAGTGATCAGCATTTTAGGAGTTTCCGAAAATCATGTTAAGATAGGTATTGAAGCACCGAGTGATGTGAAAATTTTAAGAGAAGAAATTTACGAAACAGTTAAGAAAGAGACATTGGAAGCAACTAAGAAAAGCCGCGAAATATCTAAAGCCGATCTGTCTAAACTATCCATTAACAAAATTAAAAAGAAAAAGTAATGGATAAGCTCAAGAAAAAATACAAAGTATTAATCGTAGATGATTCGGATGTTATTCTCAATTTTATGAAAGATTTCTTTAAGGAATATGATTTTGAAGTTCTTACATGCAGCGACGGACTTGAAGGTTTAAGGGTTGCTGCAGAAGAAAAGCCTGATTTAATTTTCCTTGATTTAATGATGCCAAATTTGGATGGCTTAAAGATGCTTCAGGTAAAAAGTGTTTTAAAAGATATCCAAAGCATTCCTGTAATTGTAATTAGTGCAAATACAGTAAGGAGAAATGTAATGGCAGCACTTGAAGCAGGGGCCTATAAAGTAGTTTCGAAGCCATTAAACAAGGATCAAATAATAGGCTATGTAAATGAAATTTTTGGTGGTGGTAATGTCTTTGAATCTAAGCAGGTTACTGAGTTTGAAGACAAAGCAATTAAGAATAATCTAGCTAAATTTTTCATAGAAACTTTCGATAAAAAGAGAAAAACAATAAATGATGCGATTAGACAAAAAGACGCACAAAAACTGAAAACCGTAATTCACGAGATTAAAGGTGCAGGCGGTACAATGGGGTACCCGGAGCTAACGGAGATTAGCAAAGAGATTGAAGGAAAAGATTTTCAATTAACAACAGACTGGATTTTTGCAGAAATGAAATGCAACCAGCTGTTCATAGAGATAAAACAGATTGAAAAAGAAATTACTAATTAAAGAAGAATAAAGTCATGTTAATAATTGTTGGAGTAGTAGTAGTAACTGTTGGCGTTATCGTTGGATTTTTAATTGCCGGCGGACAACTGGCTGTATTGATCCAGATTTCTGAGTTCGTTACAATTGGCGCAGTAGCAATTGGTAGCTTAATTATTATGTCCCCTATTTCTTTAATTAAAAAAATTATAGCCGCAATACCCAGAGCAATGACACATAAAACTGATACAAAAGAGGATTACTTAAATCTTCTAAAATCATTTTATGATTTGTTTTTGGTTTCACAACGTGACGGATTGCTAGCTATTGAAAAACATATAGAATCACCTGAAGAAAGCGAAGTTCTTAAAAACAATACAAAGTTTTTGCACAATAAATATGCGCTTACTTTTTTTACCGATACATTAAAAGTTATGCTTTCCGGTGGTGTTCCTCCCCATGAAATTGAATCTTTGATGGACACTGAGATTGAAACTTTTGAAGCGGAATCAAAACCTGTCCCTCATATTATCACAAAAATTGCAGATGCTTTACCGGGTATAGGTATTGTAGCTGCGGTACTTGGTATTATTGTAACAATGGGTAGTATTAATGCTGGTGCTGAAACAGTTGGTAAAAAAACTGCAGCAGCATTAGTGGGAACATTCTTAGGAGTACTTTTGTCGTATGGGTATTTTAATCCTCTTGCTACGAACACTGGGCATATGCTTGAAGCCGGCGTTCGTTATCTCGAGACAATTAAGGCAGCCGTAGTTGCTTATGCAAAAGGTAATCCCCCGGTTGTTGCAGTAGAGATCGCACGAAGAACAATTTTCTCTGATGAGAGGCCTGACTTTGCTGAACTTGAAGCATACTTAAGAGGCAAGAACTAAAATGGATGACAATTCAGCTCCTATTATAATAAAGAAAGGCCGTAAGAAAGGTGAAGGACACCACGGTGGTGCCTGGAAAGTTGCTTACGCGGATTTTGTTACAGCGATGATGGCGTTATTTATTGTACTTTGGATTTTAAACCAGAGTGATGAAATTAAAGATAATGTTTCGCACTATTTTAATAATCCGAGAGGTGTTGCTATTGGTGGTGGTCCAAGTACTCTTGATGGAAAAAGTAATACCTTCGTTGAAGATAACGTAATGTATCAAATGAAAATGAAAGAAATGGAAACTGAGCGTTTACAGAGCATGGGTGAATCTATTATTAAGCAACTCGAAAGAAATGCATCTTTTCCTGATCTAGCCGAACAAGTTGATATAACTGTTACCGATGAAGGTTTACGAATTGAATTGATGGAAACTTCGACTGATTCCTTTTTCGATTTGAGCACCGCCGTACTAAATCAACATGCAAATAATGTTTTGTCATCTATTGGAGAACAGTTAGCAATATTAAATAATAAAATAGTTATTGAAGGGCATACTGATGCAAGGCAATTTCCCGGAGGTGGTTTAGGTTATACTAATTACGAATTAAGTACTGACAGAGCAAATGCTGCTAGAAGAGCTTTAATAAATGCCGGAATTGATTTAAACCAAATAGACGAAGTTCGTGGTTATGCCGATAATAGACTTATTATTGAAGATGATCCTTTCCATGCTTCTAATAGAAGAATTAGTATAATTGTGAGATTCACAGAAGAATTATGAACAAATCAATACTAATAGTTGAAGATGATCCTTTTACTCAAAAATTTTATGAGCATCTTTTCGGAAGAAAAGGTTACAATTTAATTCAAACAGAAGATGGGAATGAGATTTTTGAATTACTTGAAAAAAACAATATTTCGCTATTGATATTAGATATCAACTTGAAGAATACTTACGTTGAAAAAGAAAAAATGGACGGAGTTTCTATTTCCAGAAAAATCAAAATGGATCCGAAATATTCAAATTTACCAATATTATTAATTTCTGCATTTAATAAGAAAACAGGAAACCGTAATTTTTTTGATGAAAGTCTGGCAGATGATTATATTGTAAAACCGGTAACAGACTTTAATTTTTTAATACAAAAAATAAATTCTTTGATAAACTAATGGCTGACCAAAGAGATAAAATATTAATAGTTGAAGACGAAGAAGATACAAGATTTATCTTGGAAAGACTTCTTTCAAAAAACGAATTTGAAGTTAAAACTGCGGAGAACGGCATTATAGCTTTGGACGTACTGAAGTCTTATTCGCCAAAAGTTATTTTAGCAGATTGGACTATGCCGCAAATGGACGGCCTAAAATTATGTGATGTGCTAAAAGCCAAAGAAGAAACTAAACTTATTTATTTTATTGTGTTAACTGCCAGAGCATCACTGAAAGACCGTGTAACCGGACTTGATGTTGGCGCAGACGATTTTTTAGTGAAACCTGTAGAAAATCAAGAATTACTTGCCCGAATTAGATCAGGTATCAGAATTCACAATCTTCAAAACGAATTAAAAAATATTGAGCACAGCAAAGCAATTGTAGAAATGGCGTGTACTATCGGGCATAAAATTAATAATCCCTTAGCCAGTTTAAGTATGTCTGTTCAATCGCTTCAAGAAGAGTTGGAAGAAGCGGCAAAAAATAATTTAGAAGATGACCTTTTTATTATCAACGAATCAATTGATCGGATCAAAAAATTTGTTGCAACCCTCCAAAACCTTCAAAATCCGGAATTCACAAAATATGCCCTTAATAATAAGATGTTAAAATTAGACTAATTTAGTATTAACATTTTTCAAGTTTCTTCCGATAATAAGCTGTGGAGTAGTCTATGCTTGAAAAAATTGTAAATATTAACCATAGTCAACCATATAAGGGTGGTAAAAAAAACAGCGGAAATTTTGAAAAGTTTATCTCTAATACTTATTCTGAAAAATCACTTGGCAGAGATTCAATCGTTTTTTCGCCGGCTGCTGTTTATTTATCACGTATTAATTGGCTGTTAAAAGACGTCAGTTATCCTTCGGAAGAAAAGATATTTATTGAATTCATGATTGACGATTTTGACATCAAAACGGAAATTGACCTAGTAACTTTTGCAACTGCGAGTTACCAAGAGTATACTATTATAAAGAAGAATAAAAGTTTGGTTAAAAATCTAAGTTCATTAGTAAAATTAAAAGTTCTCAAAAATAAAATAGAGAAGAGTGACGAATTTTATTCAAATGGACTAAGAGGATTAAAAACATTGTTTGATAGAGTTGAAAGCCTTAAGCTTTCTTCCTCTTTTGATAAAGACGACAGTTACTCAATAAACTATTTACTCGATGGAATTTTAAGCGATTTGATCCGCGAGTTTGAAAGCATCAACAATTCGCTGCTTACTTTTATCAATAAACTTGGTAAGTACGATTTTGTAAAAGAATTAAAATTTAATAATGAGCTTGAACCCGTAATTATTGAAAAAGTTTATTCAGTATAATGATTGATAACCCAATAAAATATGATGATTACCCTGTTGGGGGTGAATCATTCGATTCTGAAAATGAATTAAAAAAATTGAAAGAACTTCCCGATACAAAACCTCTGGCGATGGTTGATTCAAGCGGTACAATCGAATACGCCAATAATTCTTTCAAGAATTTATTCTCATTGAAAGAAGGGGAAAATTTTACTGCACTTAATTCTGAACCGAATATAGTTTTCTTAATTCAAAATTTGATAAACAGTAACTATCAAAGTTTTCACTTTGATATGTTTTTGCTTGATGCAGAGAGTTTTGAAAACTCAAGCTTCTATGTTGATATTGATAGAATTTTTGTAAATGGTGTTCAATATTTTGTAATGCTTTTCAGTTCACATTCCGAAAGAAAAAAACTTGAAGACAGGATCAACAATCTTCACAATGCTTTGGAATATGGGGATGTATCCGTAATAATAACAGATGAAAAAGGGATCATTAATTATTCATCAAAACCTTTTGAAGGAATTTTATCAATTGGGATTGAACATTTATACAATAATTATTTGGCGGATGTTTTTGTTGATTACCTGACACAAGAGGAACTTGAAGAATTAAAAAGAGCTATCAAAAATAAAAATGAATGGGTAAAACTAATATCCAACATCTCCTCGGATGGTAATCTTTGGTTCAAAGAGATTAAGCTGAATGTGGTTCAAAAGCATGATGACGAATCCTACAATTTTATTTTAGTTGCCCACGATATCACTAATTACATTCTAAAAACCCGGGTGATAAAAAATTCTGAACAAAGACAGAAATCTATAATTAACAATATTTCTGATCCACTGATAATTATTAGAAAGCAGAACAATGAATTAATATTTGAAAGCGCTAACGAAATTTTCTTTAATGCTTTCTCTGTAGATAAAATAAAAGTTGAAAAGCCGTTAACCAAAGCTCTTAAAGGCGATCTTTATGATACGCTTATGAAAGCTATTATAAATTCTGAAATTGATAAAGAGCATCATACTCAGTTTAGGTACCGTAATAAAAAGTACAAAAGAGATTACATTGGAAAAATAACTTACACAGATGATCCTTATGATAATGTTCGCTTATTTATTGTAAACTTTTCCGATATCACTGAGCAGATGAAGATACAGGAACAATTGCAGAATGCTTACGAAAAGGAAACGAGGCTGAACAAACTTAAGTCGGCCTTTATGGCTAATATTTCACATGAGATTAGAACCCCGTTAAATGCCATAGTTGGTTATTCTGAATTAATTGAAGATGATATTGATTTAAATGATTATGATTCAATCCAAGAAAATGCAAAGTACTTAAAAGATGGCGTTAACAGGCTATTAAATTTAGTAGAAAACATTGTTGAGGCGTCCATTATCGAATCCGGTGAATATGAATTTGACTATGAAATATTGAATGTCAATTCAATGTTGTATCAAATTCACAAAGATAATCTTTCCAAAACACGCGAACTTAATTTGTCATTTGATCTAAAACTTTCTGAAAAACAAATGAAAATTAAAGTTGACGAATTTAAGTTCGGCAAGATATTCAGTATGATTATCGATAACGCAATGAAGTACAACAAGCAAGATGGTAATGTTACTTTATCTACTTTTGAAGAAGAAAATAACGTTGTAATTGAACTAACCGACACAGGCATTGGAATTGAAAAAGATAAATTAGATAGAATTCTTGAACCCTTTATTCAAGAAGAGGAAGAAGGTTATAAAAGAAGATATGAAGGTGCCGGACTTGGATTAACAATAGCTTACAAGTTAACAATATTGCAAAAAGGCAAATTCTTCATCGAAAGCACACCAGACGTCGGTACAAAAATTACTATCAAATTTGCACGCCAAATAGTTTAAAAATAATCTTTTCTCGTTTGCAATTTCTATCTATTTTAGCTTAAGTTTAAAGACCGAATAACTTCATAAGAGAAAAAAGTTTTATTATATGCTTCGGAATCTTATCCTTTATACTTTCAATAAGGTTGCAGAGTCCTCTGTGATTATAAAAAAAATAAAAATAAACTCTTTAAAGGATAATTCATTATTCAAAATAATTAGTTCATTTAATTAAGTAATTACTCAAATTTATTGGAGAAGATTTATGAGCGAACATCATACTCCTTCTAAATCTGCCGGTTTGCCGCACAACGCGTACACTGAACTTAAGCCGGGAGAAGAATATGTTCCTGTAATGTCCCCCGAAAAAGAGTATCCGGAAATTAACGTCTGGTCGGTTCTTTGGGGATTGGTAATGGCAATGCTGTTTAGTGCAGCAGCAGCATATCTTGGTTTAAAAATTGGGCAAGTGTTTGAAGCTGCTATTCCTATTGCGATTTTGGCTGTGGGACTTTCAACTATTGCTAAGAGAAGCAAAGCACTTGGCGAAAATGTAATTATTCAGTCTATTGGTGCTACTTCAGGTACTATTGTAGCGGGAGCAATTTTTACAATTCCAGCTTTGTATATTCTTGATCTTCATGTTGAATTCATTCAAGTATTCTTAGCTTCATTGCTTGGTGGATTTCTTGGAATTTTATTTTTAGTCCCATTCAGAAAATATTTCGTTTCAGAAATGCACGGTAAGTTTCCTTTCCCTGAAGCAACAGCTACCACAGAGGTTTTAGTTGCAGGAGAAAAAGGCGGTAAACAAGCCGGCGTATTGGTTATCAGTGGTATCATCGGTGGTGTTTATGATTTTGTTGTTGCAACATTCGGCTGGTGGAGCGAAGTTGTAACTACACGTATTGTTGAAGCCGGACAAAGTTTAGCAGACAATATTAAACTTGTTTTCAGATTTAATATAAGTTCAGCAATTCTCGGGCTAGGTTTTATTGTCGGATTAAAATATACCGCTATAATTGCTGCCGGTTCATTTGTTTCTTGGTTTGTTTTAATTCCCATTATCGGTTACTTCGGTGCAAACATAACTGAAGTTGTTGGTTCAACTGCATCAATACCGATTGCTCAAATGTCAGCCGAACAGATCTTCGGAAGCTATGTTCGCCATATTGGTATTGGTGGAATTGCAATGGCCGGATTTATTGGAATTATAAAATCATCCGGTGTGATCAAAACATCTTTCTCTCTAGGCTTTAAAGAATTGTTTGGTAAAAAAGAAGAAAACGGAAATAAATTAAGAACACAGCGTGACCTACCGATGAGTATTATAGCCGGGGGAATTGCTTTGTGTGTTGTTGTAATCTTTTTATTCTTTGCTTTCGGCGTTGTTGACAGCTTCTTCCATGCGTTTGTAGGATTAGTAATTGTACTAATAATTTCATTCTTGTTTACAACAGTTGCGGCTACTGCAATTGCTATTGTTGGTACGAATCCGGTTTCCGGTATGACGCTGATGACGCTGATTCTTTCATCAGTCGTGCTTGTTGCTGTCGGTTTATCCGGCCCGGCAGGAATGGTATCAGCTCTGATTATCGGCGGTGTTGTTTGTACAGCGCTTTCTCAAGCGGGTGCATTTATCACCGACTTAAAAATCGGTTACTGGCTTGGTTCATCACCTTACAAACAGGAGAAATGGAAGTTCGCCGGAACAATTGTTTCTGCTGCGACAGTAGCATGGATTATAATGGTATTGAATGAAACTTACGGTTTTGTTGGCGAAGGCGCTTTGGTTGCTCCACAAGCAAATGCGATGGCTGCCGTAATTCAACCATTGATGTCAAATCAGCCAGCACCTTGGGTAATGTATATTACCGGTGCAATCTTCGCATTGATACTCACTATGATTAACGTGCCGGCGTTAGCTTTCGCATTGGGTATGTATTTGCCGATTGAATTAAACGCTCCATTATTGGCTGGTGGTATTATTGCTCACTTCGTACAAAACAGAAGTAAAGAGCAAAAATTAAATAATGCACGCAGAGAGCGTGGAACACTAATAGCATCCGGATTTATTGCAGGTGGAGCGTTGCTCGGTGTAATAAGTGCGATACTCAGATACCTTGGTTTTAACTGGGTTGATCCACACTGGCAAGAATCTCACATGGCTGAAATTATTGCACTGTTTGCTTTCCTTGCAATTGCTGCTTACATGGTTTGGGATGCTTTGAGAGCTAAAGAAGAGGAGGCATAACTTATTTTATAGTAGAGACATCAAATATGATGTCTCTATTTAATTTTCTAATTCAACATTCTAATTTCTGTATTCTGAATTCTGTTATTTCCCTCAATTTTGAATCTGTAAATATCATTGAGTAATCTTTCAGTTGAGCTTTCCAGTTGACTTGCTGACATTGCAACTTGCGCTACACTTTCTGCTGACTGAATCGAAACGTTTTCAATCAATTTTATATTTTCTCTAATTTGTTGCGAAGCTCTTGATTGTTCTTCTGCGGCTGCGGCAACTGATTCGATATTAATTTCTACTTCTTTTGCAGCATTGATAATGTTTGTTAAAGTTTCGCCGGCTTTACTGGCTAACTCTTTGCCGCGTTCAACTTCTTTTGCCCCAAGCTGAATTCCTTTTACGGCTTCGTCGGTTTCACCCTGAATTTTTTGAATAGTTTGTGAAATCTCTTTTGTGGCTTTTGATGTCCTTTCGGCGAGCTTTCTTACTTCATCTGCAACAACAGCAAACCCTCGTCCCTGTTCTCCGGCACGGGCAGCTTCAATAGCCGCGTTCAATGCGAGCAAGTTTGTTTGGTCTGCTATATCATCAATTACTTTAGTGATTTCATTAATTTCTTCACTGCTGTTTCCAAGTTGGGTAATTGCTTCAACTGCAACTTGAATTACATTTGAAATACTGATTATTCCTTTCATTGTTTCGTTTACAGCTTCGCCGCCAACTTTTGCAGTTTCACGGGCATCTTTAGCTGTGTTTGCCGCACTCATTGTACTGCGTGAAGTGTCCATAATTGAGTCTGAGATTTGCTCAATCGACCTCGTTAATTCTTGTATTTGGTTACTCTGTTCCTGAACGCCAATGGTAATCTCATCAGCATTTCTAATAATTTTGGTACCGGCATCCGAAGTTGAATCTGCGGCATCTTTTACGCTAACCAACATCGCACGAATATTTTGAATGGCTTTGTTGAAGCCTTCGTAGAGTTTACCGATCATGTCGTCTTTATTATTTTGCAAGCCAACTGTTAAATCACCTTCAGAGAATTTCTGCATTTCGTATAGGATTGTTTCGATACTATGTCTTAAATACTCATTCTGTTCGTTGGATAATTTTACTGCATCTTCAACTTTTTTCTCAACACTTTCTTTTTCTTTCTTAATTGCAGCAGTAGCTTCTTTGATTGTTTTTGCCATGCTGTTTAGGTGAGCAGTTAATTTACCAACTTCGTTATCAGCTTCAACCTCAACATGAATATCATAGTTACCATTTGATATTTCGCCAGCCATTTCTCTTAAACGTTTAACTGGCTTTGTAATTTGCTTACTTATTGCAATTGAGAAAATCAGGCCGAAAATAATTGATAAAATTAGGACAGTAACTGTTGCACTTTGGATATCAGCTGCTTCAGTTTCTTTGTTCGAAATCAATCTTTCAAGTGTAGGCTTAATTTCTGCAACAATGATGTTAATTTTGTCGGTTAAACTAGTCTGGTTTTTTATTAAGTCTGTAGCGTAAATAAATTTTTGTTGATAAACATCCGCGAGCCTGTAAATTTTATTTTTTTCTTCTTCGCTTAACCCAGATTCTGTTGTGTGCTCTTTTATAGCACTTACGGCGTTTTTAACTCGCCCAACGTATTTGTCTTTTTTTCTCATCAAGAAATCTTTTTCGCTTCTTCTTGCAGAAAGCATGTCAACTAAAATTGTTTCATTGTTTACAGCTTTTACTATTTCTTCGATTTTATGAACAGCTTCCCGTAGTTCGCCTTCAGCGCCGGATTCTTCGTTCAATCCCCTAAGCTTTCTGTTTTTTACTGCTTCTGCAAACGCTTTTCTGTAACTGACAATCTGGTTGGTAAGAATTTCAAAAACATCGTCATTATAAAGTTTAGAGACGCTTTCGAATCTAAAACAAATGGCTTCAACACTGTCTGCAAAATCTATATTCCGGGTAGTTAAAAATAATGTTTCATAGTTGCGGGCTTTTAATAAGTAATTTTCAAGCATCCTTGCATCATCTCTTTCGTCAAACACGACAGTTTTTTGTTGAGAAAAGTAAGCAACAATCAAAATCAATGCTAATAATGTAACTGATAATCCGATTATCTTTCCAAAAATGGAAAGATTCTTAAAGAAACTCATTTTGAACATCCTTGAATAGTGAATATAATAAAGAGCGGTTTTCCACTATAATAATCGGAGGCTTGAGTGATTTATAAATATAGAATATGTTAAGAATTGATTAACTAATTGTTAATTATTCGAAAGATGTGAAGAATTTCAGGATAAGAAAAAACAGTATAAATTATCTTTTTTGTTTATTTCAGTAGTACAGATTATGATGTTAACTTTATTTCTTTCAATGCTAACCCAATTGCAGTTTCAATTGAATATCTTCTGTTTAACAATCCTACTACTTCTTGAATAAAAGTTTTTTTCTTGAAGAACGGGACCCTGACTCCGTAAAAGTTCTGTGCTAATTCTATAAAGATGTTCATGACAATCTCTCTTTCTTTTTAACTCATTATCGGAGAAATCTTTTTTAAATTGAGTGCTATTTTTAAACTATTTAATAATAATGAATCAATAGTGGGATTTTAGTGATGAACATTACAAAAGCAAGACAGAATTTTGAGCACTTAAAAATCAGTAAAATTTATTTTAATCATTCTTCACTTGGGCCAATGCCTTTACCGGTTGCCCAAAAAGTTCATGAGTATATTAATGAAAGAAGCGGGGCGGAAGTTGATAATTTTAAGAAAACTTTAAAAACAGTTGGAGAAATAAAAAGCAAACTTGGAAAACTTTTGAATTGTGGTGCAAACAGAATTGCTTTTTGCGAAAATGTATCAACTGCGATTAGTATAATTGCTAACGGACTCAAATGGGAGAGAGGTGATAGAATTATTCTTGGAGATATTGAATTTCCGTCAAATGTTTACCCTTTTCTCAACTTGCAAAAACAAGGAGTTGAAGTAGATTTTGTAAAATCGAATAACGGTGTTTTATCAATTGATGATTATGAAAAACTTATTACTGAAAAAACAAAAATGATATCAGTGAGCCACGTTCAGTTTTTAACCGGCTATAAAATTGATCTTGAAAGATTGGGTGCTTTATGCAAACAAATGAATATTATTTTTTCTGTTGATGGTATTCAGTCAGCTGGAGTAACAAAAGTTGATGTTGAGAAAATGAAAATTGATTTCTTTACCGGAGGCTCTCACAAATGGCTGCTTGGTTTACAAGGATTTAATTACTTTTTTGTAAATGAAAATTTGCAAGAGAAAATTGAACAGCAGAATGTCGGGTGGATTTCAGTTAAAAATCCGTGGGATTTGACAGACTATAATTTAGAGCTTCGAAACAGTGCTGACCGATATCAAACCGGAACACAAAGCCTAATTGGAATGACAGCATTAAATGCTTCTCTTGATTTTTTTGAATCATTTGGCTTTGACGAGATAGAGAAAAGAATAAAATCAAATTCGGAATATTTTTTATCTCAATTAAAATTAAACGGTTATAAAATAGTATTGGAAAATTTTAGCAAAGATATCATTGCCGGCATTGTGTCTGTCAAAATAGATAACGCAAAAAAGATTGAAGAAAAGTTAAAAGAGGGAAATATTATTTGTACTGTACGTGACGGAATACTTCGATTTTCACCTCATTTTTATAATACTAAAGAAGAAATTGATATTGTTATTAGTGAACTAAGAGAGTTCACTAAAAGAAGTTAAAGAAAAAAAGATTGAGCTTCTACGCGAAGTTATAATTAAACTATAAATTGTCATTTCGAATCCCGGTGTTAGCCGGGGGAGAAATCTCATCTTCGAGTAAAACATATCAAAAAGATTCTCACGTCGCTTCGCTCCTCAGAATGACAATCTAAGTGTGGCGGATTGATATTTATCAAAAAATGAAGTCGTAGAACCAGCGGAAAAGGGCAATTAAGATTAATAACACACCCTCAATTTTTGTAATCTTCCATTTTGTGCGGATGAACAATAATAATATCGCAAGGTTGCACGCAAGCAAAATTAAACTGAAGTAGTCATTATCTTGAATTGGCAAAGTTTTTAACATTGCTGCAACGCCAAGTACACCAAGCATATTAAACAGATCACTGCCGATTAAATTACCGATTGAAATCCCGTGTCTGCCCCTATAAAGCGCAACTATCGAAGTAGCCAACTCCGGCAATGAAGTTCCGGCTGCCACTATTGTAATGCCGATTACCCATTCTGATATTCCAACTATTCTCGCGAGATTTGTTGCAGCATCAACTAAAAAATTTGCGCTTATAATTATAATTGCGATACCGGCTATCAGCCTTGGAATATCAAACCATTTAAATTCTCCTTCGGGAATATCTTCTTCATCAACCTGTTCTTTATTCTTTATTAAAACAATTGTGTAAATTACTAACGTTGAAAAAAGTAAAACGCCTTCGTAAAATTCCAGCACATGATCTCTAAAGAAAAGTAAGAGTAAAATACCTGTCCCAAGGAGAAGAAAGCCGTCCCTGAACAAAAAAGTTCTGCTTGTTGATACAGTTGAAAATAGGGTTACTAAGCCAAGTATAATTCCGAGGTTAAAAATATTTGATCCGACAATATTGCCGACAGATATTGCGGATTTACCGGCAAGAGCTGCGGAAACGGTAACTGCAAATTCCGGTGCGGAAGTAGCAAAAGCTACAACAGTTAATCCTATTACTAATTCAGAGAGTCCAAGTTTTTTTGCTATTCTTGAAGCTGATTCAACTACCCAAAGAGCGCCCCACCATAAACCAAAAGCCGAAGCAAAAATTATAAATACATCGTAAAAAAGGGTCATAAAGTAGTTTGATTAATAATAGTGAGGTTGCAAGAAAAGTAAATAAATCAAATATAGCAAGTTTTGTTTTGTATACTAAATTTGAGACCTGAGATTCCCGCAAAAGCGGGAATCTATTTGATAACAAAGTTTGGAGGTCACATCACCCCGGAAAACCGGGGTTCGTGATTACAATTAAAATCTATTCTTCAGGATTGTATGTCAATTCAACTTTAACGTGAAAATCAGCACCGCTAAAAAGAGTATATTTAATTTCACCGATGGTGCATTTATAATCTTCGCCAACTAATTCACTAATAACTTTTGAAATTCCATTTTCAAGCGCTTCAGGGCTTACGGATTTTAATTTGTTTTTTAGTAATTTTTCAACGTCAATTGCTTTTTCTTTTGATTCACTCATTTAAGTCACTCCCACATTTTTCAACATTAGACGGTAAATTTTATATGTTGTTTCAAAAATTAGTTTTTAAGAATAATAAAAATATTAATCAGTTTCTAATCAAATTGAGAAGTTCTTCTGTTTTTTGCTTCATCAAATTTTCATCATTTTTCGCTTCAACATTTAGCCGCAGTAAAGGTTCAGTGTTGCTCATCCTAACGTTAAATCTCCAATCATCGTATTCAATTGAAACACCGTCAGTTAAATCCATTTTGCCGTCAGAATATTTTTCTTTAAGAAGCTCAAGTTTTTCAGGAGCATTTTCAATTCTGGAATTTATTTCACCCGAGCAAGGATAAGATGAAACCATCTCACCGACAAGCTCGGAAAGAGTTTTATTTTCTTCAGCCATCAATTGCATAATTAATAAAAACGGGATCATTCCGCTGTCGGAATAATAATTATCTCTGAAGTAATGGTGGGCAGACATCTCGCCGCCGTAAATTGAATTTACTTTGCGCATCTTTTCTTTTATAAAAGCATGGCCGCTTACAGATTGAACAGCTTCGCCGCCGCCTTCTTTGACTATGTCCAATGTATTCCAGGTTAAACGCGGATCGTGTACAATTTTTTCGCCCGGATATTTTTTTAGAATTGATTTTGAAAGTAAGCCGACAATGTAATATCCTTCAATGAAATTACCTTTTTCATCGAAGAAGAAACAGCGGTCGTAATCGCCATCCCAGGCTACGCCTAGATCAGCATTGTGTTTTTTCATTGCATCAGTTGTGGGTTGCCTGTTTTCCGGCAGTAGCGGATTCGGAACACCATTTGGGAAATTGGAATCTGGCTCGTGGAAAACTTTAATCATTTCAATTGGCAGTTTAGATTCAATTGCATCGAGTGCAGGGCCTACACAACCATTGCCTGCATTTACAACAACTTTGAACGGCTTAATTTTATCAGCTTCATAAAATTTTGATAGGCTTTCTATAAATTCTTTCATTATGTCTTTATGTTCAACAGTCCCTTTTATTTTCGCTATTTCACCAAGATCATCATTTAAAATCATCTCTTCAATTTCACTTAAGCCTGATCCGTAACCCATCGGTACAGATCCTTTTTTAACAAATTTTAGTCCGTTATATTCCGGCGGATTGTGGCTAGCTGTAATCATAACTCCGGCATCTGCGTCTAAAAATGGAGTTCCAAAGTAGATCATTTCTGTTCCACACAATTCTAAATCAACTACATTTGCTCCGGCATCTGTAATTCCATTTGCTAATGTTTTAGATAAATCCGGCGATGATTCTCTTACATCCATTCCGATGACCACTTTTTTACAGTTCAAGTATTTAACTAAAGCCCTGCCTACTTTATAAGCTAAATCAACGTTTAGTTGATCAGGAACTACTCCTCTGATATCATATGCTTTAAATCCCGGAATTTTAGACATTTTTCCTCCAATAATTAAAAATAATTGGTCGAATAATATCTTTTTTAAAAGATTTATCAAAATCAAAGTTATGTTATAAATTCTGAGTGAAAGACAAAAAGAGCATTTTTTTTGCATTTTCTTTAAACGTTGAGGAAATTATCTTTCGCCGTTGTTTTTAATGCTATGCTGGGAGGCTATTATAAAAAAAATTTCTACTAATTCCAAGAATTTTGCAAAATGCAATAATTCTAAGTGCAATTCATATTTTCTTTACGATCCGCGAGAGTTACTAGGTGAAATCGGCATGCTATGCCCAACGTGTCGTGATAAAATTCATACCCATCACATAGTGCAATGCAAAAATTGTGAATCAATAGTGGATTTTGTGGATGCTGATCCGAGTGAACTGCCAGTCATTTTTTATAGAGAAAAATGCCCGATTTGCAGTGACTCGAAGGAGGATGGAAAAGGGGATCTGCCTTATACTTCTCCCGAATTTATCTTTGATTAATTGCATTTGGAAAAAAATCTTACCGAATAACCGGAGAATTATTAATTCTTATAGGTCGATATTTTATTGATTAAAATAAGATTCCGCCGTATTTTTTAATCGTGATATTCATTTTATAGGAGTTATTATGCAAAAGCGTTCCGCTAAACCTGCTTTAATACTTTTTATTTTAGTTTTTTTTACTTCGATAAATTTATATGCTCAACAACCGCCTGAAGAGATAAAACACGGTAGATTTGATACCGGTAAAATGTGGGCATTTGATTTTCCCCCTGTTGAATACTTAGCAGAGGAATACGGATTCAAACCAGAAGAAAACTGGTTTGTTGATGTTCGCTTAGCTGCCCTTCGTATTCCTGGCTGTACTGCTTCTTTTGTTTCCGAAGACGGATTGATAATGACGAACAATCATTGTTCCGATGGCCCGAGAATGCGAATCCAAAAAGAAGGAGAAGATTTACGCAGCAACGGATACTACGCAGAATCACTTGAAGATGAAAGAAAAGTGGATGAATATTGGGCTGAACAGCTTGTTTTAATTGAAGATGTAACAGAAGAAATTAGAAAAGCTGTTGAAAGCGGAGATTCAAAAAAAGAGAAAGTAGAAAATAAAAACAAAAAGATAGCTGAGCTTGAAAAAAAATATAAAAAAGAAACCGGCTTAAGATGCAAAGTTTATGAGCTTTTTAACGGCGGTTATTATTCATTGTATGGTTTCAAAAGATATGAAGATATAAGAATGGTATTTATCCCTGAAGAAGCAATCGGTTATTTTGGTGGGGATTATGATAATTTTACTTATCCGCGTTACAATTTAGACTGCACATTTTACAGAATTTATGAAGATGGTAAACCGTTAAAAACAGAACACTTTTTCAAATGGAGTAAAGATGGTGCCCAAAAAGATGAAGTTCTTTTTACGGTTGGAAATCCCGGAAGAACAAATAGATTAAAAACATTGGCACACTTAAAATTTTATAAAGAAGGTTATTACGGTAATTTAGCTTTCCTTTATGATGAATTGTACAATGGCTATGAAGAATTAAAAACACTTTATCCGGAAAGGGCAGAAGAATTTGAATTAATGAAAGTTGATATTGGTAATGCTCAAAAAGTTCTTACGAGATTAGACAAACACCTAGGCGATCCAAGTTTACTTGCGCGTAAAAAATCTTGGGAAAATGAATTAAAGATGGCTATTGAGGAAGATCCCGAATTAAAAGAAAAATATAGTGGTATTTGGGATACAATTGATAGAACTAGGGCTGAATTAACGGAATATCAGAAAAAAATAAATGCTTACAAACTGAGCAAGACATGGGATCCGCAATTTTATTTCATTCCGGTGAAATTAGTAGAACTTGCAAATGAATTGAATTTACCTGAAGAAAAAAGAAAAGAAGAATACCAGAATGAAAATCTTGAGAAAACTATAGCAAATATTTTCCCGGAAAAATTTGACAATGCTATTGAGAAATTGAATTTGAGAATTTGGATTGATGCAGTTAAAAGAAATTTGGGTGATGAAGACAGCAAAACTAAGATACTGACAAACGGATTATCTACGGATAAGGCTGTAGATTACTTGCTTTCAAAAACGATTGTTAATGATAAAGAGAAAGTTTTAGAATTAGCAAAAAAAGGAAGTGATGAAATTCTTAATTCCAAAGATCCATTCATAAAATACGTAGCTGAAACGAGAGACGAATTAAAGGAATTGGAAGCAAAGAAAAAAGAAGTTGAAGATACTGAATCAGTTTACGAAAACCTTCTTGGTTCACTTATGTATGATGTTTACGGAAATTCAATTCCGCCGGATGCTAACTTTACCTTGCGTTTAACTGACGGGGTATTAAAAACTTTTGAATACAACGGAACCATTGCGCAATTGTTTACAAACTTTTACGGCCTTTATGAAAGATATTATGGTTTTGAAAAACAATACCCATGGGATTTGCCCGAAAGATGGAAAAATCCTCCTGCAGAATTTGAATTATCAACTCCGTTTAATTTTGTATCCACACACGATGCAGTTGGCGGAAGTTCAGGCAGCCCGGTAATTAACAAAGAAAAAGAAATAGTTGGTTTAGCTTTTGACGGCAACATTAAAAGCATTATTGGCAACTTTATGTACATTGAAGAAGAAAACCGTAATGTTTCTGTCGCCTCTCAAGGGATGATTGAAGCTCTTAAGCATATTTATAAAGCGGATCGTTTAGTCAAAGAATTATTGAATGGAAAAATGAAATAATAGTATTGACACATTAATTTAGTAAGAGGGAGCAATAGCTCCCTTTTTTTATTGTCAAAATTTGAAGTAAAAATTAATATTTGAAAATGAGTATTTAATAATTTATTATTAATCACGATAATCTTATTAAAAATAATATATTATAATGGATGTTAGCACGTTGTAAATTGTTGATCTTTTAAAATCCAGACATATTTGGTTGATTGCTGAAACATTTGATTTGACAAACTAAAGAAGAAAGATTAAGAAATCGCTTCTGTAATAACGAGGTAACGATAAGAACATGTCTGAGAACAAAATTAAAATTGTTGTCTACACTGATTCTGACGATATAGTCTCAGTCACAGAACCTTTACTAAGTTTTCCTTCCAAACTTATTTCTTTCAAAGTTTTTGTCTCAGATACAATAAACCTTGAATACAGTGCCCTGACTGTTGTTTATTTAACTCAAATTCATTCAGATTTATTCGGCAGTGTGGTTGTTGAAAAAGATGAATTAAAAGATAAAATTGTTCTTGTTGTTGAAAGCAGAGAAGATTTTATTAGCGGCATGATCAGTAAGATGGGTTTCAAGAATACTTTTTATTTGCCGACGAATAAACAAAATTATGATAACTACATTATTGATCATATTCGGAATCGGATTGTTCAATTAAACAAATCTGAAGGTTATAAACATCATAGAAGAAGCGATGATCCGTTTTCGCAAATAATTGGCAATTCAAATGAATTAAAAAAAGTAGTAAAAAAAGCTAAGAGAATTGCTTCTAACAGATCCATGAATATTTTGTTGAATGGTGAAACGGGAGTTGGCAAAGGCCTTTTTGCAAAAGCAATACATGAATACGGAAATCCCCCCGATACCCCTTTCCTTGAAATTAATTGTTCCGAAATTCCTGAAACACTTTTGGAATCAGAATTATTTGGCCATGAAAAAGGTTCTTTCACTGATGCGCATAAAACTAAAACCGGCTTGTTTGAGATGGCAAACTACGGAACAATATTTCTAGATGAAATTGGTGAGTTGTCATTAAATATTCAATCAAAACTGTTAAGAGTAATTGAGAAAAAGCTTATTAGAAGAGTCGGTAGTGTTGAAGATATTCCGGTTGATACAAGAATAATAACAGCTACAAATAAAGATCTTTCGGTTCTTGTTGAACAAAAAAAATTCAGATCAGATTTGTTTTTCAGACTTGATGTTATTTCACTAGATATTCCGCCACTAAGTGAGAGAATAGGTGATGCAGTTGCAATTGCAAGATATTACTTTGATGAGTTTAGCCATAAATATGGTGTAGAAATTAATTCAATCGAAAAGGAATGTTTGGAGTTTATTGATAATTATGAATGGCCCGGTAATGCAAGAGAATTGATTCATACTATTGAAAGAGCTGTAATTTTATTTGATGGCGGTGTTTTTAAATTGAAAGATATCGAAAGCCAGGTAAGAAAGTTTAATGGTGCTAAAAAGTTAAAAACTAAATCTGAGCAAACGAATTCAAACATCATAAATATGCATGTGAATTTTGAAGAAACAGATTTAAAGATGCTTTCTTCAAGTTATGCTAAGAAAGTTATTGATAAAGTACAAGGCAATAAATCTAAAGCAGCAAGTTTTTTAAATATTTCGAGACCGACTTTAGATTCGCTACTAAAAATTAGTTAGTAAATATATTTCGTTTTTCACGAGGGCAAATACTTTAAAATATTTTACACTAAAAGATTAAATCAACTTTTTAATTGAATTAGTTTTGTAAAATTTTTTACAAATAACTGTAAATATCTTTTACAATTTTTTTTGTACAAAATCGTTAATTCACTTCTCTAGTCTGAAAAAGGCCTTTTTCAACAGAAAACGATAGTTTTTTATTTAATTCAATTGCGGCATGTAATTTGAAAAATTTCAATTAGTTGAGAAAAATTAATTCAAAGAGTCAAACGATGAAAAAAATAGTAATAAATAATAAAATAAAAAGTGGAGGGAATGGAATATGAGAGTAATTAGATTTATTCCAATCATGTTGATGATATTACTTATCGCATGTGATAATGGAGTGGATTCGCTGAATTCTCAAGAACCAAACTTTGCAAATAGTTCTGAATTCAGTTGGGATGCTATACTAAAGGAACATGGATTAACAGCACTAAAAATGCCGAAAATCGAGCAGGGTTTATCAAAACAGCATTATGACGTACAAGAATATTATGTGAAAAAAGGTTGTTTTCTTTCAACTAAAGCAATTTATAAGAAAAAGGGAAGTAAAAACAAAAATGTAATAATTAATGCCAGTTTAGAAGTTAAGCCTGGTGCTCTTCCAGAGGATAAAACTCTTAGTATGATGTTGGATGATGAATTACTTGCCGGAAGTGTTGATATTGTATTCGACCCTCACATTGAAGAGTTTAACCCAGTAGCATTACTTAATATTGATATGAAAGGACTAGATTTATCGGGTATTGATGAAGAAGATGTTAGAATAGTTTACTACGATCCAACTAATAATGGAATAGAAGATATGAAATATGAAAAATTAGAAATTGATGTAAAGAAGGGTAGAATAAATTTAATAAATGCTGAAATCCCACATTTTTCCAGATACATCTGGTTGCGTTAAATTTTTTAAATAAAATATAAATGGAGTGGACATGAAAAAGTTAACATTATCACTAGCGCTAATATTTATCATATTCTTTGGTTGTAGGGAAGAGTTAAATATTACAGAACCTGTTGAATCCGTAGGAATTGAGAATCAACAAACAAACGAACCTAACTGGTTAAAATTAGGAATACCTGAAGGAGCAAAATTAACGAAGAAAACCTTTGCTTCTCAATTAATTGATGGTGCAGTTGGTGGAACAATTACAGTTGATACTGAATATGCCGGTGGTGATTTTGGACAAATCGCTATTTGGGCTCAATTGACATTCCATCCTGGCTCATTTGACGGTGTTGTTGAAATAACTATGAATATTGATGATGAATACCTTTACACAGATTTTGGCCCGCATATGGTATTTAATCAGTTAGCAGAATATTCTGTTATTTATACTGGTGTAAATACAACCGGATTGGTTGAAGATAGTTTAAGAGTAGCTTTTTTGGCTCCTGATGGGTCCTATGAATTTATGGAAACTGACGAAATTGATATTGATCATACAAATGGAACAGTACAATTACTTGAAACACAAATTCCACATTTTTCTCGGTATGGTCTTACTCGTTAGGATTTATGCCGGATGAAAATTATATTTTGCTTGTGCAATTTATGGTGAGATAAAATGGGTGAGTTGAATACAGAAATAAATAATGTACTAAAATCATTTTTTCGTGAAGAAGAATTATTTGAGTTGAACAGACACTTATTTACAAAAAATTATTATAAAGAAAATGATTTTGAGAACCTGAACGAAATTGATAAAGATCAGTTGTCAGTTTCGTTTTCTCCTGCCACAGAAAGAATTCTAATTGACCGTGCAATTACTTATGCAAAAAAGAGAATGAACCACGAAAAGTTTGCCTACTTTTTGAATGAAATAGCGAAAGTATGCATAGCTTATGGAAAAATGAAACTTGCACAGGAAATATTATCGAATGCAAAGAAAGAGATAAAAAAAAAGGATTTGAAGGCTGAAGTATATCTTACAATTGCAGATATGTATTCAAGAAATGCAAAATGGCGAAAGTCGTTTGCTGCGATAAATAATGCTAAAAGAATATATGATAAAGATGAGAATTTATATGGTATAGCAAAATGTGAAAATTTGTTAGGCACAATTGCAGGCGATAGAGGTGAAATAAAGAAAGCCTTAACACATTTTCAAAATGGATTCAATTATGCTGAAGAACAGAATGATACTGCAATGGCAGCCACCATGGAAACCAATCTTGGAATAATAAATAATATTATTGGAAATTATTCAGAAGCCCACCGTTATTTTAATCTCGCAATAAGAAAGTTTGTTGAACTAAAAGATAAAAGAAGAATTACAGAAGTTTCTCATAATATAGCTTTATCTTTTCTGAGTGAGGAATTATATGATTTATCTTTAGAACAACTAGATAAATGTATTAACAATGCGATTGAATCAAAATACCTTTCCATACTTGGAATTGCTTATTTAAATAAGGCTCAAATATATATCAGACAAGATAAGCTAAAAGAAGCAGCTCAATTTTTGGATAAAGCGCTTGATATCTGTAGTCAGAATAATGATAAGCTTTCTGTTGCCGACATATATAAATTAAAAGGGATTGTATCTAGAAAGCATGCTGATTTTATTGGAGCAAAAGCATATTTTCTTGCAAGTATTAAGTTAAATAATAGATTGAATAATCAACTTAACCTTGCAGAAACATTTTATGAATTAGCTGAAAATTATAAAAATGTCTCAGAGTTTGATAAAGAAAAATCTTTTCTAAAGAAATCACTTTTTATATTTTCAAAGATTGGTGAATCAGAAATGATTGATAAAATTGAAAATAATTTAGCAATTAATGAAAGGCAATTAAGTGGATTAGATGACGATGAATAATTCAAAATTGTTTGATGACATATCGGAAGTCCTGAAGAAATCTCTGTCAGAAAAAGAGTTCAATCAATTTTTTGAATCTATTAATGATTTTCCTGAAGAATCTGATCAAGACATTGAAAAAAGTTTAAATGATAAAATCCAGGTTGAGCAAGAGTTTCCTCCTGGTTATGATAAAAGAGTATTTGTTGATAAAATTTCATCATTAACAGAGGAGATGTTAAACAAAAAATCTCATTTAGAATTTTTGGTAAACCTTGCAGAAGTGGTAATGAATTATGATGAAAACGATTTGGCAACTGATCTGATAGAAGAGATATTAGAGAAAAGTAAATCTGAGAAAGATTTTGATTTGATTAAAGCGGATACTTTTTTGTTGTCTGCAAAAGTTAATTGGGGTCAAGCAATTTGGGATGAAGTATTTGCGGATACAAGAACTGCGGAAAAAAAATATAAAGAACTTGATAATTTGGAAGGACTTGCAGATTGTCAAAACTTAAGAGGCATTACATACCTGGAAAAAGGGGAAATAGATAAAGCCGAAGGGTATTTTGAAAAAGCAATAAAAATTCTTAGCGGTAATGATAATAAAAAGTTAAAAGCAAAAATCACGTCAAACCTTGGCGTAGTTTATGATCTTAAGGGGTTATTTTTAAAAGCAGTAAGCCAATATGACAAAGCATTAGATCTTTATAAGAGTTTAGAAGATATTATGTCATCTGCCAGAACATATCATAATCTTGGGATGCTGAATATAAAATTAGAAAACTACGAAGATGCAATAGAATATTTTGATGAATGTCTTAGTATTTCCCTTCCTAATGAATTCCTTTCAAATTGTGTTATTGCATTTTTAGGTAAAGCTTTTGTATATACTAAAACTGGAAATTTAAATTCAGCTGAATTGTTTTCTGACAAAGCAATGGATATTGCATATAGAATTAATGATGTCCTTTCAATTGCCGATGTTTATAAAGTAAAAGGCATGATTCAAAGTAAGCTTAATAATTTTGAACTATCTGAAGAAATGTTTGAAAACAGTGTGAGATTAACCGAAGAGTTTGATGATAAAGTTACTTTAGCCGAAGCACATAAAGAATTGAGCAACCTGTTTTCTAAAGTTAATTCTAACCTAAAGGCTGATTTACATAAAGATGAATCAAAAAAGCTTCTTGACAAGGATGATTTATCTGTAATATAATTGAACAAATTTTTTTTGATGATGAGATATTACTCTGATGAAAAATGATATCCGGTTGGATAATTTATTTGATGGCATTATTGTTTTAACTTCAGACGGAAAATTTAGATATTGGAATAAGAAAGCTGAGGCCATATTCAATTCTGAATTTAAAAATGAAGATGAACAGGATCTTCAAGCAGTTTTCGCTGGTAACAATTTAAAACTCCTCAAGAAAGTAATTCAATCTAAAAACCCATTAGAACAAATAGTTGAATTAGAAGGCCTCACTAATGATGGTGGACAAATCCCTTTAGAAATTTCAGTTTCAAAGTTTATTGAAAATAAAGAAGAATACTATACTCTTGTAATTAGAGACATTACAGAGAAAAAACTGAAATCAAACATTTATAATTTTATACGCGATTTTGCATTTTCGATAAAAAAACAAGAATCACTAAAATGCGTTCTTGAATTAACGATAGAATCTATACAAAAGATCAGTTTAATTGAAAACGGAGGTATGTTTCTTTTTAAACACTTCCCTGTTATTGTTGAAGAAGAATTCCATCACAATGAAAATTCAGAATTAATTGATATTGTAATAGAATCATTTTTTATTGATAAAGTAGTTGCGAAATTAGAAAACAATGATGCGTTTTATTTGGATCAATTCACAGCCCCCAAGGAATTATTCTCTGGTATTGACTTTAAACCAATTACTTTAATTCCAATCCTGGAAAAAAATACAATCGTAGCAGTAATTTATTTGATTGTTGATGAAAAAGAACTAGGAAAAATACAGCAAGAATTGATCAATAACATTTCATTTCATTTTACCGGCGAAGTAAAACGAATACGAGTACAAAATGCATTAGTAAAAAGTGAAAGTAAAAATAGGGCTATCTTAGATGCCTTGCCTGACTTAATGATGCATGTTGATGATTCAGGTAATATTATCAATTATAGAGGTTCATTAAAAGATTTTTTTGGGCATGAAGACAATATTGCAAACAAAAACATTTCTGAAATTTTTCATGAAGATATATCTGCATTAATTTCAATAATGATATTGCGAACAATAAAGACCGGCATAGTCCAGCAATTTGAATACAATATTAATATAGAAAAGAAGCAAAAATATTTTGATGGACGGATGTCCATTTTAAATGACAATGAAATAATAATTATTATTAGAGATATAACTCGTATAAAACAGACTCAAGTTTCGCTAGCGAAGAGTCAAAAAAATCTGGCAGAGTTAAATGCCCGCAAAGACAAATTCTTTTCAATTTTAGCGCATGATTTACGAAGCCCGTTCATTGGATTATTAGGTTATGCCGATATGTTAAAAAATGAATACTCCAGTCTCGAGCGGGATGAAATTAAAACGTTTGCATCTAGTATCCATAGATCAAGCAAAAAGATCTTTAGTTTGTTGGAAAACCTTCTTCATTGGTCGAGGCTGCAGACTAACAGAATGGATTTTAAGCCAATCGAATTTAATTTGACTCAACTTATTGACCATGTGATTTCATTATTTAATATGAATTTTAAGGAAAAGAATATTTTACTGGAAAGAGAAATTTCTGAGGAATTATTTGTTTACGCGGATCAATTTATGGTTGAGACAACCCTTAGAAATCTGATATCAAATTCGATTAAATTTTCGTTTAAGGATGGTACAATAAAAGTAAGTGCTAAAAAGAAGAATGGGATTGTAAAAGTAATTGTTGCTGATAATGGTGTTGGTATGTCAAAGGAAACTAAACAAAGTTTGTTTGATATTAGTAAAGCAAATTCTACAAGGGGAACAAACAATGAAGAAGGGACAGGGCTAGGTTTAATTTTATGCAAAGAGTTTGTTATAAAAAATAACGGAGACATTTCTGTTGAAAGTGAGTTAGGTACCGGCAGCAAATTTTCGTTTACTATTGCTTGTCCATAAATTGACAATTAAACATTTTCAAAAAACTTTTGTTATTTTAGTTGGGAAGCTTTTGCTTCCTTTATTGTTTTTAAAACAACAATTATATAAATCTACCGTCCAATTACATGCAAATAATTGAGGAAAAAATGATAAGAAAAATAATTCCATTAGTTGTTTTAATATTGTTCATTCTAAGCAATACCAATTACTCTCAGCAGCATTTTTATACAGAATTAAACATTGACACAGTGAAGTTTTCATTAAATGATTTTGGTAAAATGTGGACATTTGATGATTTGCCGATTGATTATTTTAAAGAAAAATATGGTTTTGAACCTGATAAAGATTGGATTGAGCATGTTCAAAAATCAGCATTGCAATTCGGCAATGGATGTTCCGCAGCGTTTGTTTCACCAAATGGATTAATTATGACTAATCATCACTGTGGCAGAAATGGTTTGCGCAGTGTTGAAAAAGAAGGAGAGGATATTTTATTAAACGGTTTTTACGCAGAGATACTCAAAGATGAAAGAAATGTTGGCGGATTGTTTGTAGATCAGTTGATCTTTATAGAAGATGTAACAAGTGAAGTAGTTGAAGCAATTAATTCCGGCGAAACAGATGATGAGAAAGTCGCTAATAAAGAAGCAAAAATTGACGAACTAATTGAAAAATATAATGAAGATACCGATTTAAATTGCAGAGTTGTTACACTTTATAACGGTGGTAAATATTCACTTTATGGTTATAAAAGGTATGAAGATATAAGGCTTGTTATGGCACCTGAATTTCAAATTGCCTCAACCGGCTGGGACTGGGATAACTTTACTTATCCTCGTTATGAGTTGGATTTTGCTTTTTACAGAGCTTATGATGAAGATGGAAATCCGGTTAAATCGGATAATTTCTTTAAATGGAATCCGGAGGGGCCGTCTGAAGATGAAGTGATTTTTACTGTGGGCAGGCCTGGTAACACAGACAGACTTGTAACACTTGATGAACTTGAATATATAAAAGATGTAAACAGTAATTTGTTGTTGATCGCTAATTCAATTTATTACGCAAATTTTGAGTTGTTTGAAAAGTACCCTGAAAGGCAATCTGAATTACTCAACATTGTAATGGGTGCAGGAAATAGCCGTAAAGTATTTGCCAGCAGAATTGCGGCTTTGAATGATGAATATTTATTAGCAAAGAAAACAGATTTTGAAGAACAGTTAAAAGCAAAAGTAAAGGGCGACTCAAAATTAAATGAAAAGTATGGAAAGCTATTTGACGGTTTGAAAACAGCAATTAAAGAAAGGCGAAGCTTTGTTAAAGAATTATGGGCCTATAATGACATTAATTTTGGTAAGCCTGAATATTTCAAGTTAGCAAAAAAAGTGATCAAATATGCTGAACAACTAAAATTACCTGATGACGAAAGATCTATTGATTATAAAGATGAAAATTTGGAAAATACAATTGAGACAATTTTCCATTTAGAATTTGATAAAGAATTGCACAACAAACTATTACGTGGAAGATTAAACTACATTGCCAGTCTGCTCGGTAGTGAAAATGAAATTGTCAATAAAATGATGTCTGATAAAAGAGGTGAAGAAGTTGTAAAATATGTACTTGATAAATCACAAATAAGTACTGAAGAAAAACTAAAAGAGTTTTTGAAAAACGATCCTGATGAAATATTAAATTCAGATGATCCATTCATTTATTTTCTTCAATCATCAAAAGGAAAATTTAAAGAAATTGGAAACAGAGATGAAGAATTAAAAAACACCGTTGAAGTATTAAATCAATTATTAGGTGAATTGATTTTTGACATTTACGGAGATAAAATTCCACCTGATGCTACTTCAACTTTGAGATTGTCGGATGGTATGATAAAAGGTTTTGAATACAACGGAACAATAGCCCCGGGCAAAACAACTTTTTATGGTTTGTATGATAGGTATTATTCATTCAATAAAAAATTGTACCCTTGGGGTTTGACACCGAAATGGGAAAATCCACCGGCTGGTTTTGATTTAGCAAATCCAATTAATTTTGCTTCAACTAACGACATAGTTGGCGGCAACTCTGGAAGTTCAATAATTAATTCAAAAGGCGAAGTGATTGGATTGGCTTTTGACGGCAATATTGAAAGTATAGCTGGTGCTTATGCTTGGCTTCCGGCAGCAAATAGATGTATAGGTGTTGATTCAAAGGGATTAATTGAATCTTTAAAGCATGTTTATAAAACTGAAAGATTAGTAAAAGAACTTTTGGGTAATTAGCTAAAAAAGAAAACCCCTCGTCCCAAATTTACTGCTTGGAATGAGGGGTTTAAATCCTCCTTTTCCGCAATACAGCGGCTTCAATACTCTAAGAGTGGTTAGTACTACTTTTCCACTCAGGTGATTTGCTCTTTTAATTTTTTTTCGGTTTTTTGAAAAACCCTCTTTAAAAAAGCTAAACGCTTCACCCGCTTTCTAAAATAAAAATTGACGACAGAATGTCAAATTAATTTTTGATGGTCCGAAAAAATAATTTCGGAATTGAATTTTTGTAAATTTATTGTTGTTAAAATATTACATTAATAAACTTTTTGATAAATATCATGATTAAAACTCCATGTAATAATATTTGTGAGCTTGATAAAGAAAAAGATTTATGTAAAGGATGTTTTAGAACTTCGGAAGAAATCACCAAATGGATTTTTTTCGAAGACCACGAGAGAGAAGAAATAATAAATTCTTTAGAGAAGAGGAAAAAAGAATACCTGAAAGCGAACGATTAATTTAAAATCTAAGATTCGCTTGTAATTAAATTGGAATCCTTTTTTAATTTTTTCCCGAAATTATTGGCTGCTAGCAAAGTTAGAAATAAAAATAAACAAGGAAATAAACTGATCCACCATGCTTGTGCTAAATAATTCTGCCCTGAATCAATCATAGCTCCCCATGTTGGATAATTATTGCCCAGGCCTAATCCCAAAAAACTAAGTGCAGATTCGGTCATAATTACATTTCCGTATTGTAAAACCAAATTGACAATAATTGAAGGTAGTATAATTGGCAGCATCTCTCTAAACAGAATTTGATAATTACTGAAGCCCAATAGTTTACTTGTTAAAATGAAATCCTTGCTTTTTAATGAAGCAGATTCATTTCTAATAATCTTAAATAAACTCATCCATCCAAGTAATCCCAGTACTGCAACAACAGTGATGACAGAATTTCCAAATAGTCCAACAATCAAAATTATCATAAATATATTTGGGAAGGACAGGAAAATATCTGAAATTCTATTAATGATTGTATCAGTATATCCGCCGAAATAACCTGCCAAGAAGCCTAAAGTAATTCCTATTGTTGCAATAATTATTATTGATCCTAAACCGATAAATATTGAAAGCCTGGTTCCATAAATCAGTCTGGTAAATAAATCCCTTCCGAATTCATCCGTGCCGAATAAGAAAAAAAGATTTGAGGTTTCCATCGATGCATAATTCTTTTCAAATTGATCTAAAAGTATTTTCTTCTCTTTTGATTTTTGATACAGAATTATTTCTCTGTTATTGGTTTTTATTTCGTCAGCTATATAAAATTCCCCGGTTAGCCCTTTATTAAAAAGTACATTTCTTTGTGAAACAAATTTCTGCTTTACATCAACATCCTCTCCTCGTTTCTTTTTCAATGTAATTATTTTCTTACTGCTAAATGGCGGTAATAACTTTGACACAGAAACGTTATGCTGGGAATCATAGTTTGACGGAGAAATTGCCGGAGCAAGTAGTGAAAATATAATCAGGATTGTAATAAATGCATTTGTAAAATCTAATTGCAAAAATAGGAAAGTTAATCTCTTCCTAAACAGATAAAGAATGAAAGGAACAGCAACAATTAATAAAAAAGAGAAATAATAATCGAATATTTCAATTCCTATTTGATCAATGGCTAACAAAGGTTCAATGAAAAGCAAGTTAATATGCAGTAGTAAAAGAGATGCAGAATTCAAAAGGAAATTAATTCTGAATAGTAAAATCAATAAAAAGATAAACAATAGAAAATGCCATATTTTTAATTTTGTTTTCACTTAATTTAGAATCTCTTTAACGAGTCGTTTGTCAATTTTTATTTTTATAATATCGGCGATGAAATTGGCTAGAATTACTAGAGTGCCCGTAATAAAAGTACACCCAATAACTAGTGGGTAGTCTCTCAATAATACAGCATTTACTGATAGTCTCCCTATGCCGGGCAGTCCAAAAATCACTTCAGTAATAAGTGAACCACTCAATAGAAGTCCAAGTTCTATTCCTGCAATGGAAATTATTGGCCCTGCCGCATTAGGCAGAATGTGTTTTAGTAAAATTTCATTTTCAGAAATTCCATTGGATCTCAAATAAACTACAAATGATTTTTTACTGATGAAATCAAAATTGTCTCTGAGATATTTATAAAAAACTATTGTTCCACCAATGGAAAGTGTTACGATAGGCAGTACTAAATGATAACTGTAATCAATGAGTTTTTCAAAAAACGATAGCTCACTAAAGTTAATTGATTTTAAATCCGAAGATGGAAACCACTTTAGTGACACGGAAAAGATTAATATCAAAATTATTGCCAAAACAAATTGTGGTGTTGAATAAATGATTAATGCAGCTTTATCAAATAATTTATCAAGCAAAGTTCCTTTTCTTTTAAAAACGAATAATGCAAAGAAGGTGCTCAATGTTAATTGAATAAAAAAACAAATCAATGAAAAGAAAATAGAGAAAGGCAAAAATTCCATAATAACTTCGATGACAGATGTTCTGTAATTATATGAAATTCCGAAATTGCCAATTAATAGGTTTTTAATAAATCTAATGTATTGGTCAAATATAGAACCGTTTAATCCGAAAGATTCTTTTACCTGTTCTGCAAACTCAGGGCTAAGTTCTGGGGAGATAAATTTTAATGTTGGGTCTCCCGGTGAGATTCTTAATAAAATGAAGATAAAACTAATCATTAAAAACAAAATGATTAGTGAAGAAATAATTCTTCTCAGAATAATTTTCAATGCAGAATTTTGCATTTATTTATTCCGAAACCGACCAGTTCCAGCTTTTATGAATTACACCGAGAGGAGAAATTTTTACTCCTTCGATCTTTCTATTGTATGCTACAATATTATGTTTCCAAAACATAAAGGTAACCGGATTATCATTATAAATTTTAGACTGAAATTCTTTATAAACAGTATTTAGATTATCGGGAGAAATTTTTGTTTCCATTTTATCAAGTAGAATATCTGCATCTTCGTTTTGATAACTAACTAAATTTGGGACATTAGCTTCCAAATTTGAATGCCAGAAAGGTTTTAAATAAATTGGGATTGGAACCAGCCAGCCAGCTATCCAAGCATCATATTTTTTTGAAAAAAGGCCATCCCAAAATACTTGCGGTTCAATAGATTCTGTTGAAACTTCAATGCCAACATTTTTTAAATTTTCTTTTATAATTGTTGATGAATATTCTCTTAACGGATTATCACCGGGATATCTCAACGTAAAGGTAAAACCTATTCCGTTTTTATCTATTATACCGTCAAGATTTTTATCAGTCCATCCTTCTTCAGCTAATATCTCTTTCGCTTTCTGAGGATCGAAAGGTATTGGTTGTAGTTCTTGGTTTATTGTATTTTTGAATATCGGAGCAATAGGTCCAACTGCTAATTTTCCGTAGTTGCTTAAGTATTCCTCTAAAATCAATTTTCTATTTATCGCTAAGCTTAACGCATTTCTTACTCGACTATTTCCAAATAATTTATGAGGCGATACCTTTTGATTTTTTTCAAAAATTTCCGGATCAAGATTATTCCAGCCTATGTATTCGTATTCCCTACCTTTTTGAAATTCAATTTTGAGATTATAATTGTTTTGCAATTCATTTACATCCGCCGGATTTAATTCTTCGGCAAAATCCAATTCGCCGCTTTTAAGTTGATTAACAGTTGAATTGTAATCAGGAACAATCTTAAATATTAATTCAGATAACATTTCCTCATTGTATAAAATGGAGGATTGATTACTCTTTAGAATTATAGCTTGATTCTTATTCCATGAACCTAATCGAAATGGCCCGGTTCCAATTGGATTTAAATTCTCTTCAGCCGTGGCTAAATTTTCTATTGGGATTTTTGCGAATATATGTTTTGGAATAATTGGAAAATCTATGTCGAATAATGAAGGAACAGCATTTTTATTGAAATTAATTTTTAATTCGTAGGGAGAGATTATCTCAAATGATTTCTTTGCATCAATACTTAAGTCGTCATTTGTGAAATAGTTACCGAACGAACCATAAAACTTACTTTGTACCGTAGCATCAGAATAAAGCCTTAGTGAAAAAACAACATCATCGACATTAAATTTGCTGCTATCAGACCATAGAATATCTTCTCTTAATGTTATGCTGATACTTAATGAATATTCCGACCATTCCAA
>JANQIV010000174.1 GCA_028282005.1 Melioribacteraceae bacterium
GCATAGTTATGCGCGATATTAATCATTTCATCAAAATCAACGTCTCTCAATTTTCTAACGAATATATTTTTGATATTATCCATCATTAGTTTTCTATTCGCAAATGCAAAATCAATGCAGTACTGCATTTCGTTCAAATACAACTTAGCTTCGTCTGTTTCAATAGGGAGAAACGCAAGTTGCCAATTTTTAGGTACTTCAGTTTTCCATCTTTCATTAAGCTTGATTGCTACTTTATTGTAATGGTCGGCAACTGTTTTACCGATATTTCTGCTTCCTGAATGAATCATTATCCAGATAAATCCATCCGAACCTTTTTGAACCTCGATAAAGTGGTTCCCGCCGCCAAGAGTACCAACTTGCTTTAATGCTTTTTCATATTGTTCATTAACAACCGGCATTTCATCTCTTGATAATTTTTCCGGCATTAAGTCCGGGTCTTGTTTTTGCTTATGCCAGTTAAAACCAACCGGAACTGTTCCTTTAATATCTTTAACGATGTCGATTAATTTATCTTTATCGATTTCAGGCAAAGATGTTTTAACAGCGCACATTCCGCAGCCAATATCAACCCCTACAGCATTGGGGATTACGGTTTTTTCTGTTGCTAAAACCCCGCCGATAGGCATTCCGTAACCTTCGTGGCTATCCGGCATAATGGCAACATGCTTAAAAGTAAAAGGAAGGTTTGCCAAATTTCTTGCTTGCTGTAATGCTCCATCCTCAATGTTATCAAGCCATAATTTTATTGGCCTTTTTTCGTCTGATATTACGTTAATCATTATTACTTACCTGATTACACAAGTTTATTTTTAAATTATTAATATAATCAGATAATTGATTTAAAATCCGCAACAAACGATGCGGACCGTTTAAGAAAATTTTTAACAAAGTTTGGTTTGAGTTGGAGAGATATTAAACAGTAATATCTTTTTAGCTTTCTAAAAATGGGTAATCAGTATAACCTTTAGCCCCAGTAGTGTAGAATGTGCTTTTATCCCACTCGTTCAGCTCTTTATTTAATTCGAAGCGTTTCGGCAAATCCGGGTTTGAGATAAGCAGTTTACCAAAAGCGACAGCATCAGCCAATCCTTCATCAATAATGTTATTTCCTTTTTGCTGATCGAACTCGTTATTAATTACGAGTGTACCTTTATAAATCGGACGGAATTTTTGCGCAATGTTTTGTTCAGCAAACGGGACGTTACTTACATCGGTGAAAGGTTCTGATAAATGCAGATAAGCTAATTTATAATCGTTCAGTTTATTCACAATATATTCAAATGTCGGAATTGTTTCTTCATCAAGAGTTATTCCATGATAATCATGTGCAGATGGGTTCAGTCTCAAGCCGATTCTTTCTTCGGGCATTACTTGCTTTACTTCGTCAAGAACTTCAAAAAGGAAGCGGGTTCTGTTTTCAATTGAGCCGCCGTATTCATCTGTTCTGTTGTTTGAGCATTTTGTGAAAAATTGGTGAAACAAATATCCGTTTGACGAATGTATTTCAACCCCGTCAAATCCGGCTTCCATTGCGTTTGCAGCCGCGGTTTTAAATTCATTTATTGTTTGTTTTATTTCATCAATTGTCATTGCGTGTGGAGTTACTGTGTCTCTTCTATCCAAATAAGTTTTGATTCTTCCGTTGGGGTTTATTGCTGAAGGTGCCCATGGCAATTCACCGTTGTGATAATCCGGGTGAGAAATTCTACCGACATGCCAAAGCTGGATAAATATTTTACCGCCTTCTTCGTGTACAGCTTTAGTTACTTTTTTCCAGCCTTCGATTTGCTCCTTTAAATAGATACCGGCAGTGTGCACATAACCAACTGCTCTCGCGGAAACTTGCGAACCCTCCGTAATTATCAATCCCGCCGAAGCTCTTTGCTTGTAATACTCAACGTGCAATTCAGTTGGGGCTTGAAACGGATTGTCTGCTCTACAGCGTGTAAGCGGAGCCATAAAAATTCTGTTTTTCAGTTTTAAATCGTTTAGTTGAATTTCTTGTAATAGAGGTTGGTTAGCCATAAATTTCCTTTAATCTGTTACGGTACGTTGTGTCCTTTTGACGCAGTCCAAAGTCTAAACCATTGTTCTCTTGAAAGCATTATTTTTTCGGAGTAAATAGCGGATTCTATTCTGCCGATATTTCCCGTTCCTAAAACCGGGCAAATATTTGCGGGGTGTTTCATAATCCACGCAAGGGCAACCTGGTCAAGGCTTTCACAGCCTAATTCATTTTTAATTTCTTCTAAAGTATGTTTCACACGATTAGCTTGCTCCGAATCTTCAGTAAATAATCTGCCGCCGGCTAATGGCGACCATGCCATAGGTGCTATTTGATTTTTCCGGCACTGATCCAATACACCGTCAAACTGTGCATCCATTTTTAAGATTGAGTACTCAATTTGATTTGTTACCAAAGGGAAATCCAAGTCATACTGAATTAAATCAAACTGTGAAACAGTAAAGTTGGAAACACCAAAGTATTTTACTTTACCGGACTCTTTTAATGTGTTGAATGCGTCGGCAATTTCGTTCGGGTCCATTAATGGATCGGGACGGTGAATCAATAAAACATCTATATAATCTGTTTGTAATTTTTTTAGCGATTGTTCAGCAGATTCAATGATGTGCTCTTTGGAAGTATCGTAATAATTTAATTTGCGTTCAGGGAATTTGGTTGAAGGCAATTTAATTCCGCATTTTGTAACGAGTTGAATTTCTTCCCGTTCAATATTTGTGTTCTTAAAAATTCTTCCCCAAACCGACTCGTTATTATAGTCGCCGTAAATATCTGCATGATCAAAAGTAGTTATGCCACGTTCAAAACATTTTTGAATAAATTCTGCAAGCTCGGTTTCGGATTTTTCCCATTGTTCAATCCTCCAAAAACCGTGAATAATTCTTGAAAACTCAGGACCGCCGGGTGCAATATTTATTTTACTTGGTTTCATTAATTCCAGATTCCTAAAACTTTTCTGATGAAAACTAACTGCCCAATATGATAAGCATTATGATCAATTACAAGAATCACTTCACGCAAAATGTTATAGCCTTCTGCGTGCGACAAATCTGAATAAATGTCGTTGTCATTATTTTCAAACAGATTAATTAATTTTTTATCAAGCTCATTTATTTGGTTAATAGAGTTCTCCCATTTTGCTTTGTCGCCCAATTCATTCGCGTCGGGCCAATATCCTTCTGGCCATTTGGGAGATTTAAAATTCGGATCAACTGTAAACTCATATATATCCTTGTATGCAAGCCGGATATGCTCAACTAATTGCCATGCAGAATATTCAATCCCTTCAATCTTTTTGTTAATATACTCAATCGGAAAGTTTTCAACTGCCTGTTCAAATGTAGCGTGTGCTTTCGGCTCATTTAAAAATTGTTTCAATAAGTTTCTTGTTATTTTGTCGATATTCATTTATCCTCTTTTTATCCAAGTGATTTTGGCCTTGAGTAGTTCTTTTTTATCAGCTTCTCTTTTTACACTATGCAAATGACTTAAGTTGTCTAGGATGCTATTTACAAAAATGGTTTCACCATACATAGCCTCCCCAAGATAATTTACTTCAACCGTATCGATTTTATTTTCATCAAAGAACTCACGGGGATAACTGTCTAAAATCCACTCAACATATTTTACATTGTTTACGTGATCGTTTAAATCAAGGTCGCTATAGCTTACCTGTTTTTTGTATTTAATTTCTTCACTTGTTACGGCCGATAATTTCCCAAGCTTTTTGTCAAATACTCTTTCGGGAACATCTATTTCAACCCGGAACATTTTATCCGCACGGTGTGGCCTGCGTGTTTCAAGATTAATAATTACCCAATCTGTTGTTGCTTTTGCAAGCACGTTTTGGTTTGAATCGTAAATATAAAAATCACGATACCAGAATAAGTTATCCTTCCCGGCAGCCCACGTTTTTACTTTTACTGTATCCTGCCAGTTCGGAAACTCAATCACTTTAATTTTTAGGCGGGCTAATACCCATGCCAAATTTTGCTCCATCAAATGTGAAAAACCTAAATCCAAATGCTCTGCGTGTTCCCAAGCGATTTCCTGCATAAACTGCATCAATGCCTGCATTGTCCCTTTGCCTTCAAAATCTGCATTATAAGACGCGATTGTAAAATCTTTGAAGCGATGGAGCTGATAAGTTTTTTCCAAGTTTAATCCCTCAATGGCTTTTATTTAAAGTCGTATAATTACACATAATATTTCGTACTCCAAATTAGTAAAAAGGAGGTTAAGTTTTGGTTTGATTGCGGAAGCAAGAAAGATTATTACTTGATAAACAATAGTTTTTTAGTTTCTGAAAATTTCCCGTCAAATAATGCTCTGTAAAAATAAGTGCCCGAAGGAACAGGGGAATCGTTATTATTTGTTCCATTCCAGATCGCCGAATAACTTCCGGGTTGCTGTTGTTTGCTCACTAATTGTTTTATCTCATTGCCTAAAATGTCAAAAACAATAAGCTCCACGTGGCCGGCTTTTGAAAGCTGGTAACTTATAACCGTACTCGGATTAAACGGGTTGGGATAATTTTGGTGCAATCTAAATTCCGATGGGAGTGAATTTTGATTTGTAACAGAAGTTACTTGTCCGTGGCCTTCTATTACAGTAATATGTTGATTCACGTTAACATTATGGTATCTGTCAACTATGCCGCTAGCCGGCCATCTTACAACTATTGAATCAATAATTGAATTTTCGCCTAGGCCAAAATGAGCACTCAAATTATGATTTTGGCAAATAAATCCGTCACCGGCGTTTATCTCTCTCATCTGTTGCAGGCTGCCTGCATAAACTTCAATTCTTGTCCCCACGCCAAAATAATTAGATTGTTCTCCTTGTGCTTTAATTGAAATCCAAGTATTTGATCCGCCATCGTTCATAAACAATCGATACATGTTAGTAATAATATCAATCCAGCCGTCATTATTAAAATCTGCTACCGCCAAATTACTTGTGCTGCCTAAAAAAGAACCGACAGGGTTTTCACTTAAAGAAAAAGTTCCGTCTTTATTATTTATAAATAATCTGATATCACTTCCGTTAGTGTTTGTTTCAAGTAAGTCATACCATCCGTCGTTATTAAAGTCAGCGGTAGCAATGCCGAAACTTCTGTCTTCGGTATCACCGGCCACACCTGCTTCAACGGCAATATCGGTAAAGCGAAGGTCCCCATCATTTCTGTAAAGTTTATTAAAACCGGGCTGAGTAGTGCTATTTCTGATGTGCATGTTTGCAACAAAAACATCGTTGTCCATGTCGTTATCGTAATCAATAAAAACTACTCCCCATGCTGCCAATGAATCATCTATCCCGGCTTCACTTCCGATGTTAGTGAATGTTCCGTTTTGATTATTCAGCAAAAGGTGGTTCCTTGATAATGAAGGAACAGCTCTACATGCACCTATAAATATTTCCGGGAAATTGTCGCCGTTAAGATCACCAGCCGCAACGCCGTATGTGCCCTCAATAGTTTGAACATTCGCATTAATATCATTTAATAAGAATTGATTATTTACGTTTACTAAAATTTTATTTCTGCCATTGTCTTCGCCTAAAAATAAATCAAGCTTACCGTCAAGATTAAAATCAGCCCATGCTATTCCTTGAAAAAAACTGCTGTCAATAATTGAAATTCCTGCTTCTGATGTTGTATTCTCAAAACTGCCGTCACCATTATTGCGGAAAAGATTATAAGCATTTACAAAATATGCGTCGATTAAACCGTCATTATTATAATCACCCCAAATACCTCCCCAGGAGCCAAGTGAATTATCCGGTATATCGTCGATTCCCGATTCATTTATAACATTAATGAATCCGCTTTCACCGATGTTTTTATATAAAATTCCGGCTGTATCAGATTGAGGAAAGTAAATATCGACAAGTCCGTCATTATCAAAATCAATAGCACTAACAGTAATTGCTAAAAACGAGATAGATTCCTGCCCGCTCAACAAATCAGTTTTTTCAGTAAAAGTTTGAGCGGATATATTTATTACAAAAAGAAATGCTAGATAAATTATTAACTTTTTTATAGCCCCCATTGCTTCCCCAAGCTTATTTAGGATGGATTGTCTTATTAAATAACAGATGCTTTAATTTCAAGGCATAAAGACATGTCTGCATAAATTTGGTGCTAATTATTTTGTTGGTGGAAGGAAGATTTTAGAGGATATCAAAATCAAATATTACTTTTCGGGTATTGGTAATTTGTGTATTCTAAGGAATGATAATTTATCCCAATAACCACGCTGAAAAATTATTTTATCATTTTCTGTTTGGAAAAATCCGCAACCGCGTAAACCCAACGGATCTTTCCATTCTAAAATTGCCCAGTTGCCGTCTTCAAAAATGTTTTCCACTATGCAGACCATTTCAGCCTGCGCGAATTCGCCTTCAAACATTTTTTTAATTTCATCTTTTCCTTCAATGGGTTCATTTGCAACCTGATGATTGACAGCATTTTCTGCATACAAATTTGCTAATCCTTCAACATCTTGTTTGTTGAATGCCTCTACCCAGTTTTGTATTATTTCTTTTGGTTTCATTTTAAAATGCCTCGCAATTCTTCGTTCGATAAAAACAATTCTATAAATCCCTCTGCGTAAGAAGCAATTTCATAAGGATTATAAATAAAAACCAAACCGCTGTCCGTAACTGTGAAACTCTCAGCTAAATAAAACCTGTTATTTTCAAACCAATAACCAGCGGCTTCAAGGCTTATCTCTTCCGGTATTTCTTTTAATTCACGGAATTTATTTTCGCCCGCAGCTAATAAATTCTGTTCTTGACCAGGCCTTATAAAGTTTTCTACGGTTAGTCTCTTTCCTGTAGCGGTATCAAAATTATAATATTCAAAAATAGAGTTTGGGTGTGCTCCGCCCATGTATGAGTATTCGCTGAAATTAAGTGTCGCGATATTCTTAAAGGTATTGAACTCAATGTTTTTTTCGAGCGCCCAGGGAATTGTGTAATCTTCAAAATCAGCTTTAACAGAATTATAATCAGCGAATATGCTTTGTGCAACGGAATCAAGGTTATCGTACATTTGCATTTCATAAGAGGAAAGTAAAATGAGATCAACAAACTTGTTAAGGGAATCAGCAACGGGATTATTTGCTGCATCAAATTTAGGATAAACAAATTTTACATAAGTGCAGTTGTTATCTGCTGTGTCACAGTCTTCAGCATATCTTAGATATTCTTCCATTTTGTATGAAAGTTGTTTTGATTCATTTATCGCACTTTGCTCAATGTCTTTTTCGCAGCCGAAAAGGAAAAACATACTTACAATAAAAATTGACGCTAAACTTTTTCTCATTTATAAACCGTTATTTAGTGCTGTTTATAATTTTAGTAATCATCGCTAAATGATGATCGTCGTGCTCAGCAACGAAGTAAGCGAGATCAATTATTCTCATTGGCTTTTGCAGTCTTGGGTGAAGCAGCGAAATTTCTATTTGATCAGCTTTTAAATTTTCAAGACTACTGACAAAATCAAATCGCACTTCTCTAAACTCAGCCAACAGATTTTTTAAATCGCTTTCATTGTGATTAGCTTCGTGTGTTTTGGTGTTAGATAAGTCCGCCGGTCTCATTACTTCAAGTTCGCCTGAGAGAATATCTTCCAGTCTGCCTATCCATAAAGGTTCGAGATCCAACAAGTGTCCAATATTTTCTTGGATAGACCACTGATTGTCAATTTGAGTTTTTAACTGTTCATTAGTTAAGTTTTTTACACGCTCTTCAATTCTTGCCGGTGTACCTCTGATTCTTTCAACAATTTCAGAAAACTTTTCCGGTTTGATATCAAAAGCAAACTTCTTTTCAAACCATTTTTCTAGCGCAATCATTTTCCACCTTTGTTTTTTTAGTCTTCATCACGATAAACTGTGTCCGGTGAAAAGGCCGGCAAACAAACCGCAATATATTCGGCACCTTCTTCTCCTGGTGTACTATACTGAACCCATTCTCCTTTGTGAGTAATTATGCCTTCTCCGGCTTTAATGGTTATTTCACCGTTGAGTGATTTAACATTAAGCTCTCCTTTGAGCACCAAAGTATATTCATCAAATTCTGGTGTTTGCCCAGGCTCAACCCAGCCTGAAGGGCTTGTCATTTTCGCGATGCTTACAGACTCGGTTTTTGAATTTACTCTTCCAACGAATTCTTCAATAATCTTAGGCTTATTTCCGGCGGCTTCAATTATTGTCGGTTTATTAATTTTTGTTGGCATAATTTTCCTCAGAAAATGTGTTGGATACAAATTGTAGTAAATCAATTTAAGAAAATTAGTAATGATAAATTAGTATTGCGGATTATTTTTTTGTTCTTTTTCTGGTGTTAGTTATCTAAGGTAGCAACGTTTACATGTATTTTATAGATTCGCCTTCCAAAGTTCCAATACTTTTCTCGGATTACCGTTTTCGTCATAAAATCCGGTATCCCGCCAAAGCTTTTGAAAATCATCAGGTGAGCCGATTGCTTCCCAAAGTTTGTCATAATCACGGATTACAAAATCAATCACAAACTCTACTTCATATTCTCTTGATTTTCTCAAAACCAAATCAAAGTAATTGTATTGCTTGTCTTCGTTGGAATTAAACTGAATTGAGCCACCGTTAATAGAAAATGATTGTGCAGGATAACCCGTCTCAGCAATGCAAATGGGTTTATTAACCAGCGGGAAAACTCTATCAAATAAATTACTTGGCACACTGTCGGTTAACAGAGCACTTAAATAAGTATAAATTGAAATCCCATAAAAGTCTGAATAATTCATTATTTGATTAAGTCCGTTGAGTTGAAGAGTATTATTTGCTGCTGAATATTCGGGGAGAAAGTCCATCGCAAAAACAGAAACCATTATCGGCAAACTTTGATACTCGTTTTTCAATTGATTATAAACGAACGAATGTAGTTCAACATATTCATTCCATTTCTGTAAAGATTCATCAGCGTTTATTAATAAGTTTACTTCAATGCCGATGCATAAATAATCGGGATCGAAGAAATCAATAACTCTTTTGCAATAATTAAGATAAGCTGTTTTAACATTTGTGTGATTAAAAGTATACGTATTCCACGGTGCAGGTAAAGGTTGGCTGTCGCTGTCGGATTTATAAGTCGCGAGTCCGTTACGTTCAATATTCAAAGGTGTTACGGCAACATATTTTTTGTGGGTGCCCGGAGTTGAAGCCTTTCTGAAATTCCAATTGTCCATTACATTAGCGTGAAAGTCGGTTCCATCAAGCGCTTCTTGCCAGGGGATACCATTATCAAAATGATGCGCGATGATGTTTGCGTCGGTTTGTATTTTATCGTAAGAATATAAAACCGCGTCGGATGTAACGTCATATGGAAAGGGCGTAAAACCAAGGTAAGGTCCATTAGGTGTAAGTAAAGGAAGTTTTTCGTCCGGCCCTACGCTTTCATCACTGCAGAAAGCCAGCAGCAGGATTAGTAAATAGGTGAATGTTTTTTTTATCGGGTGCATTTTATAGTGAGTTTCTTAAATGATCAATATAAATAAAGCTAATAGAAAAACAATCCCGGATAAATTAATCATTATAATGGCAGTTTTGTGAAGCAAAAATTTACTATTATAGGTTAATTAATATGTTAATAGATTAACATTTTTGTCTCTTTTCTTCCTGGAAAATTTGATTCATTCAACGAATCTTTTTTCCTCTTCAATCTAGTATAATGTTATTATTTAAAGCATGTTATAAAACATGCTATAGGGGTGTTGTCTCTATTTACATAACTGAATAAAGTAACTGTTTTTCAAAATATTAATATTTGCAATGGGTCAAATAAATATTTTAATAATAGACAGTGATGAGGTATTCTCTTCAAAATTGAAGTTTGGATTGGAGCAGTTAAATTATAATATTGTTGATATAATTGATGAAGATCAAAACGCGCTACCTGCCTTTTATGCAACCGAACCGGAAATAGTAATTGTAAGTGTTAACTTAAAAGGGAGTATTAGCGGTATTGAAATAGCTCAGAGAATTTATAACGACAGTTTAAATTCAAAGCCGGTAATTTTTATTTCGGATGATGAAAGCGAAAATAATTTTAACGAAGCAAAATTATCTTACCCATCAGCGTATTTAATAAAACCTTTCAGCTTATCTTCAATGAAGTATGCTATTGATTTAGCGTTGCAAAATTTTGGGACCTCTATGGTGGACACTTCTATAAAAAGAAGAGAAAGTGCTGAAGTATTAAATACAAAACATTTGTTTGTAAGGAAGTCGAAAAAAATAATTAAGGTGCCTATCTCAGAAATTCTTTACATCGAAGTTGAGTCCAAATACTCAACTTTAATAACTCATCAAGGAAAATTTATACTGCGAATTTCGTTAAAAGATTTGATTGATAAATTACCAAAAGAAATGTTTGTTAGAATTCACCGGAACTATATTATAAACATTGATAGGATAACTGAATTTGATTTAGAAGAATATACTGTTCACTTGCCAGATAAGTCATTGCCTCTTGGCAGAAAATATAAAAATTACCTGGTAGAACAACTGCAATTTTTAAGCTAATAAAACTTCACACAATATCTTTATTCCATCTATAACCATTTCATGGACATGCTGCTGCTGTTTATTCCCATTTTAAAAATCATGCAATGTAAATGAATTATTTAGCAAACTGAAAAATCAGCGAAGCTCTATTTCATAAAAAAGACTTCTCGAATTACCTATGAATGTGACTCACGTGGCGAAGCTATGCCCGGTAAAATAATTACTCCATCTAATAAAAAATAATGACAACAAGAGAAAAGCTAGACGCAGTATTAAGTATGTGTGAAGATTTTGAAGAGGCTTATGGAATACTTGAAGGCAGGCCCGATTCACCTGTAGACAATTATTTCAAAAGTAAAATAGACGAATGGGCAAATAAAATTTACGGTATAAGTTCAGGATATGAAGCCGAATTTAATCAAATGTATAAACATAGGATTGAGAAGGCAAGACCGCTTATTGAAGGACACGCCGATGTTACAATTGGAGAGGCGGACGATATACATGCCAAATCGGTTCAGCTAAAAAGTACTGTACAGGATGATCATAGTGCAGTAAATACAATGATCAAAGTAGCGTTAAATCAGCTTTCAGGTGAAAGAGGAGAATTGCCTCGGCCTGGTGATAGGCGTATTGTAGATATGCATATTCAAAACCCAAACAATACCTGGCCGGGTGGAAGGGGTACTTTGGGTAATTACGATTGGAATCAATTTGTTACAACGGCCCGGCAGAAGTTGGCAGATTTAATAACAAATTATAGACCTCATAGTCCATCTGAACGACAAGAAGGTTACGGCTTAAGCCCTGAAGCTTTTGGTCTCTTAACGGATGTAAGCCTGCTACGTCTTCAAAAGCTAAGTGAAACTCCCTTTGCAGGACACGGGAGAAGTTCTCAGGTTGTCTCTCAAGTTTATGGCCAGCACAGATCTGTTGTTGATAAAGTAATTCATCTAACCATTAAAATTCGATATCATTTTGGTTATCCGATAATAAGCGGATATAGATTTGGTGAAAGAGGAAGAGAAGCTACTTACAGATTTCTTCATCTTGCAGTGTTTAACGGAGTGCGAGCTGGAAATAAGATAATTGTAAACTTAACAAAATTTGCGTTTTATGATCCGGACATTGGGTACGTTAGCCAGCAATTATAAATGGATATGAAGCAAAGAAAATTTTAAGAAAAAATTAAATAACAGAACTATGTCAAAACTCATAGAACTAAAAGACTCAATTCTATGGCATGATGGGATGATGCTGACTGCTCAGCATTTTAACAGCATGTCCAGCAGGTTTGAGCAGATATTGCATTATAAGATGGGTGTTGTAACCCCCTATAATTGGGGAGTTAAAAATTATGAAATTGATGACGAGCAATTAAGCAACGGCAAGCTGGTTGTCTCAAGGCTCGAGGCTATTCTGCCCGACGGAATGATAATTCACGATTCTTCAAATGAAAGAAATATTCTTGAGCTTGATTTAGCTTCTCAAATAATTAAAGAATCGCAAAAGGTTTTGAAAGTTTATTTGTTTGTACCTGCTGAGTTTGATGATGAATACGATTACGAAAACAATATTCGGTACAAGCAGATAATGCCTGAAATTATTGACGAGGGCATTAATGTTGCGGAAGATAACATACCTTATCAAAGGCCAAACTTAAGTCTTCAATTGTTGGATGAAATTCCTGAAAGCGATTCCTGCATGCCTCTTGTTCACGTAAATTATTCGAACGGGCAATTTTCGTTAACTGAGTTTGTTCCTCCCACCTTAACAGTTAATCCGCTATCGGGAATTTGGAGAATAGTTTCAAACATAATTCAGAAAATAAAAATTAAAGCACTGTTTCTATCTAAACAGATACCACCTTCTTCTGTTCAGCACGATCCCATAATTTTGGATAAAAGATTATTACTTCAAAATTTGATTTCACAAGTGCCGTATCTCGAAGCGCAGATGCAGTCCGGTTATACGCATCCGTATAAAATTTATTTAACTCTATGTCAGTTGCTCGGCAACCTTTCTTCAATCGGTTATGAATTGATTTTAACAAACACTATCAACTATAATCACAATGATTTATTCAACACGTTTATTCAATTCAGAAATCTTGTTTATCAAATTCTTGATGAGTCCATTGGTGATAAGTTTCATTCAGTGCCGTTTGAAAGAGAAGAAAATATTTTCTCACTTAATATTAATAAGCATTGGTTAAGTGAAAGTTTAATTGTCGGTATTAGCGCAACAGAGGACAAAACCGAAAAAGACATTCTCAACTGGATGCTCAATTGTATTATCGGCAGCGAAGAAGACATTTCCAAAATGAAAAAGGAAAGGACAATTGGTGTTCAGAGAAATCAAATAACCAAAGACAGCAACTTTCCGCCTACACTTGATAAAATGTTCTTCGTTCTGGAAACAAATTTTATAAAACCTGATCAGAAATTAATAATCTTTAATCCTTCAGATTCAACCGGGGAAATAGTTCCGGAAAAGATTAACCTTTACGTTAAAAAAAGATTTGATATATGATTGGTACTGAGGAGATTAAAAAAGAAATTCTCTTTAAGCAGTTTTTCAAATTTTATGACGACATCAAAAAAATAAGAGACGACTGTAAAGCCTCGCCTTGCAACCTGCAAGAAATTCAGGAAGCATCACTTAAGATACTCGATAATTATGCGTTAAGCCTTTCAAAATATCGGGACGAGTTTGGCGACGATACAGTTGACGAAATGTTTTATTTGATTACTGTCTTTGCCGATGAAGTTTTCATCGGGGTAAAATGGGAAAAGGGGCTTAAGTGGGAAGATTATTTACTCGAAGAGAAAATATTCAAAAGTCACATTGCCGGGATAAAAATTTTTGAAAACATCACAAAGATTATTGAGAATGGAAAAGGTGGAGTGCCCAGCATATCAAGCATTTATTTGCTCTCTTTGATATTTGGTTTCAAAGGAAAATACATGCACGGCGATAGTGAAGGAAAAGTAAACGGTTTTAAGGAAAAACTGTATTCATTAATTTATAAATCAGGTAAAAACTTCTTTGAAAAGCTGCACTATCTTTTCCCTGAAAACTATACCCACAAATTTACCACCGGTTTACAGTTGCTGATGCCAAACTTCAAGCTATGGATATTTATCGGAATTTTTACAACACTATTCATAACCTTTGTAATAGTAGAAATCTTTTACCCTCTTACAGCAATAAAAACAATTACTAACTTTTACAAATTTATTGTTTCCCATAAAATTGAATTTTTTCTTTTTCTCCTCTTTTTATCGCTTGCGCTTTTCATATATACAGTTTGGCACTACATCCGGAAGAACAAACTTCTATCATTCTTTAAGAAGAAGTTTTCCAAATATGAAATAAGAGAATCGTTTAAAAATCTGATCGATACGATCCGGAACGTGATGTATAGTGATGAATACAACACTAAACACCCATGGTACATAATCCTGGGTACACCTGGTTCCGGCAAAACAAGCCTGATGAGGGGATTAAGTATTAGGGAAGTAACTGATAATCAAGTTGGTGAAGGTTTTTTTGAATACTCCCCGTGCAACTTTTGGATTTTTGACTCAGGCATTATTATGGATATTTCCGGTAAACTCGAAAAACACGAAAATAAAACTGTGCTGAGAAATTACATTTTTAAGATGTTCAAAAGATACCGACCACGAAGGCCTTTGGATGGGGTGATTATTACATTGTCTTATCAAGATTTAGAAAGTCACTCTCAAAAAGATTTACTCAACAGTATCAAATACAAAGGGGATATAATATTTGAGCAACTTGAAAGCCTTCTCAATTATACAAAAATGAAATTACCCGTTTACATTTTGGTGACTAAATGCGATAAGATGGAAGGCTTTAATGAATTTGTGAATTTAATTCCGAGCAGATTTAAACAAAGCATTTTTGGTTGGTCGATTAACCAATCTGGTTATAAATATGCTTTTTCAAAAAATTGGGTGAATGATGCGTTTAAAAAAATCAACGCACAGCTTGCATCGCTTGAAATTGGAATGGCAGTTAATCAACACAGTGTTACAACAAACGAAAAAATATTTCAGCTAAGCAGGAACATAGACTCGCTTAAATATCCATTACAAATATTTGCTAACAGAGTTTTCAGATCATCGCAAGAATCCCATTTGTACACTCCTTTCTTCAGAGGAATTTATTTCTGCGGATCTGTAACAGAAGAAATGCATGAATTTGATACCACTGAAAAATTATTCGTAAAAGATTTGTTCGAAAAGAAAATTTTTAAAGAAGCTCACCTGGCTGTGCCGGTAATAAAATATCATTTATAAATAAATACAAATTAAATCTCACTTGGAAACACAAGACTTTAACTCGCTGCTTAAAAAAATTTTAGAGCCAATTAGTGAAACGAACCCTGTTGGTGCATACCTCAAATACGAGGATACTTATGATTCGATTACAGATGCAATGCGTGCCGACCGCGATTTGGAGCAGGGCTTGTGGAAACAACAGCTTAAGAAATCTGAATGGGATAAAGCAATTACAATCTGCACGGAAGCATTGCAAAACAAAACTAAGGATCTGCAAATCGCAGCATGGTTAATGCAGTCGCTGCTCAGAAAATATGGCTTTGTCGGCTTGAAGCAGGGGCTAACAATTCTACTTGAGCTCTGCAAAAAATACTGGGATGTAATTTATCCCAATGATGAAAGTGGGGATATTGAGATAAGGCTTGCACCATTATTCTGGATTGAAGAAAAGTTTTATATTCAGTTGAAGTTAACACCGATAACAATTTCACAACCGCAGATTGAACCTTATACTTATGACCGTTGGGAGAGGGAAAGCAAGCAGCAAGACGAAGAAGGGGATTTCAATCCGATTAGTGAGTATCTGAAATATGTAATTATTTCCTCGGAAGAGTTTTATAAAAATGTTGATTCAAATGTTAATGAGTCGATTGAGATTTTTAGATCGTTAAAAAAATTCCTAAAGGGAAAGATACAGGATAACTTCCCTCATTTTATTCAAGTTGAAAAAACACTACAAGACATAATCACATTAAATAGTTTTGCACTTAAAGAAATTGAACGGTTAACGCTTGTCAATAAAGAAAGCGAAGAGGTTAAAGATAGTGACATAAAGAAAGTTGATTCAAACGAAGAAGCTTTGATGCACCAAAGAGAGATAGACAGCATTGACTCTGCATACAAATTCCTTTCCGAAATATCAGATTTTTTAATTGAGAACGAACCCAATTATCCTACCGGCTACATGGTTAAACATGCTTTGAAATATAGGTATTCGGTATTAAAAGAATTTTTAGAAGAAAAAATAAAAGATAAAAACCAACTGGGAAAAATATTCGAAATACTGAACATATCTTAAAAACATAACTAATAACAAACTAAGGAGCCTGTTATGGGTGAAAGCACGCAGCACAAATTAAGTCGCATTCGGCCGCCAAGGGTTCAAATCACCTATGATGTTGAGATTGGCGGTGCGATTGTTAAAAAAGAAATTCCCTTTGTTGTGGGAATTATGGCGGATTTATCCGGGATTAATCACAGCAAACTTCCTCCGTTGAAGGAGAGAAAATTTGTTGAGATTGACCGCGATAATTTCCCCAAAGTAATGGAAGCATCGCAACCGGAAGTTGAACTAAAAGTATTTAACTGGCTTGATACCGGGGAGCTTAGCTTCTTGAAAGCCTTTAGAGAACTGCACGCAACCGGTTCAGAAATGAGTAGCAGAAATGCCAAGAGCTTTGTTTTTCATAAAGCCGAAGATTTTGTAAATGAAGCTGTAGCATTGTTAAAAGATTATTCCGATGACAAAGCAAAAGACATCGATGATCTTTTACAAAAGATTCGCAACAAAGCTGATAACAGCGGTGAGCTCGACGAACAAGGAGCAGAGTTTCTACGTAAGCTAAATAAACTCTTGAAGAGCTTTAAATTTAATCTCGCAAAAGGCGGTATTGCTTTAAGGGATCAGTTTAAAGAAATATTGGACAAAGTCGCGCAGATTCCTAAAAACAAAATGGCAGGTACTTATGTACCTAAGGAACTAAGTGAAGATTTAGATGCCGTTGAAAAAAAGATTCTTAAAGATGCTAAAAATCTCCCGTGTAAGCTTAAGTTTACAACAATGGATGATTTTTCGCCGTTGAGAATTTTGCAGCAAATTCCTGAACTTGAAGACAGTTCAAATATCAAACAGTACCTTTCCGACCTCTTGAGTAAGCTTGACGGTAATGCCAAATTACTCGGTTTAGTTACAGAGGCATTAAGTACCCTTGAAAAAGAAAGAGGCGATGGTGACTATGACGAAACAAAAGTTGCTGAAGCTGTAACTAATATCTTAAACGGATTTGCCGGTAAACCTGCAGCAGAAGAAAAGCCAGCCGCTGAAGGCGAAACTCCTGCCGAGGGAGAAGCTCAAGCAGAAACTGCAGCTCCGGCCGAAGAAGGACCGAGCCCTGAAGAGCAATTCCCTTATCTAAAAACTGTTTTGGATAAATTCTTTGATCAGTACACAAACAGAATGATTGTTAAAGAATACACATCCAACGGAATTGAGCAAAACCATGTAATCAAAATGTTGATTGAGTTTATTGCCGATGTAAATGATTTGTTAGTCAACCAAGTTAATGAAGTATTACACTCACCTGATTTACAGGAACTAGAAGCATCCTGGCGTGCATTACATTTCTTGGTTAAGAAATCCGAAACCGGCGAAAGACTAAAACTAAGGCTAATGAATATCACCAAAGATGAATTGCAAAAAGACCTTGAAAAAGCAGTTGAATTTGACCAGAGCAATTTATTCAAGAAAGTATATGAAGAAGAATACGGTACTTTCGGAGGTCATCCTTTCGGAATGCTTATTGGCGATTATGCTTTCAGTAGGTCCGCGAGAGATATGTCATTGCTGACTATGATATCAAATGTAGCATCAGCAGCCCATGCTCCGTTTATTGCTTCTGCAGATCCCGGATTATTCGATATGGGAAGCTTTGGTGAATTGCCTGAAATTAGAGATCTTGGCGGAATTTTCGACAGTCTTGAAATGGTTAAGTGGAGCTCGTTTAGAGATTCCGAAGATTCGCGCTACGTTGCATTAACATTGCCGAAAATGCTGATGAGATTACCTTACGGCCCTGAAACATTACCGGTTGAAGGTTTTGATTTCAAAGAGAAAGTTGACGGCAAAGACCACAGTAAATATTTATGGGCTAATTCATGCTGGGCTTTGGCTCAAAGAATTACAGAAGCTTTTGCAAGATATAGCTGGTGCGCTGCTATCAGAGGTGTTGAAGGCGGTGGTGTTGTTGAAGATTTACCTGCTCACGTATTTAACACCGACTCAGGCGATAAAGCATTGAAGTGTCCGACTGAAGTAGCTTTAACAGACAGAAGAGAAAAAGAACTAAGTGATTTAGGCTTTATGGCATTGATCCATTGTAAAGGAAAAGATTTTGCTGCATTCTTTGGCGGTCAAACAACACAAAAACCTAAAAAATACGATACACCGCAGGCAAACGCTAATGCAAGGTTATCAACTGTGCTGCCTTATATTTTGGCTGCATCAAGATTTGCACACTATCTAAAAGTTATTGTGCGTGATAAAGTTGGAAGTTTCATGTCTGCTGAAAATGTTCAGGTTTATTTGAACAGATGGATCGGCGCTTATGTACTTGGTAATGATGATGCAGGGCAAGAAATTAAAGCTCAATACCCATTGCGCGAAGCAAGAATTGATGTTTCCGAAACACCTGGCAAACCTGGTTGCTACACTGCTGTAGTATTCCTACGTCCTCATTTCCAATTAGAGGAATTAACAACATCAATTAGGTTGGTAGCAGAATTACCACCTCCGGCAGCTTAGTAAAAAAAATGAAGCGAAATGTAAAAATAAATAAGAGGTAAAAATGTCAACAAATATGTATTTAAAAATTGAGGGCATAGACGGAGAGTCTTCAGCTGAAGGTCATGATAAAGAAATAGAAATACTTTCATGGTCGCATGGCTTTAGCCAGCCAACTTCTTCAGTGAGAGCTTCATCAGGTGCTACTGTTGAAAAAGCAAATCACTCGGATATCAGTGTGACAAAATATCTGGACTCTGCTTCGGACGATTTAATAAAAAGACTCTGGACAGGTAAGCAAATCAAAACAGCAACAATAACCTGTTTCAGGGCTGACGGTGCGGACGACAATGCACCCGTCCAGTATCTGACAGTAGAACTTAGTGAGGTAATTGTCTCAAACTATAGTATATCCGGAGGTATGGGCGACTTGCCGGTTGAAAACATATCTTTCAATTACGGACTTATAAAATATACTTATAAGCCTCAGAAAAAGGATGACGGTACTGCCGGCGAACAGCAGGCTATTTCCTATGATCTGAATAAAAATAAAATTAGTTAATCTTAGTTTTCCTAAGGGTAGCTAATGGCATTTACAAACGGAAACCGTTTAGTCCGATCATCTTTGTTAGACAGGCTTTTCGAGAAATACGCTACTACGGCAATTGATTATAGGTCGTTAAAATCTCATGCTATTGAGGAATATAAAAGATCTATAATCAGGGATTTAAATTTCCTTTTTAATACAAGGTCCACTACTCCTGCCGATGAATACGACAAATCCGATTTATCGGTTGTGGATTACGGAATTCCGGACTTTTCCCATTACACACTCGAAAGTGAGTCTGATAGGATATTGCTCGTAAAGAGAGTACTGAAAGCAATAAAATACTTTGAACCGCGTTTAGAGAATATTGAAGTATATATTCATCCCGAATTAAATGATGAAAAATCGTTTTCCATTCTGATAAACGCGTACCTTATTGTTGAAACGGTATCTTATCAAGTATCATTCACTTCGAAAAACCATATCGAATCAGGTCAATGGGAAATCTATGAAACTAATTGAAAGTAGCTTATTAAATTACTATCAAAAGGAATTATCGTATCTAAGGAAAAGGGGAAGCGAGTTTGCAAAGAAATACCCGAAGATTGCCGGCAGGCTTGAACTTGGTGTTGATACTTCTCCCGATCCCCATGTTGAAAGATTAATTGAATCGTTCGCATTTTTAACTGCACGAATTCAAAGTAATCTCGAAAGCGAATTTCCCCAGCTTGCTACGTCGATTTTGGGAAACGTATACCCGCAGTTACTTAATCCTGTTCCCTCTATGACAATCGCGTATTTTGATACGAGCAAAACAAAGCTGCCGGCCGTTCCGCTAACTATTCCAAAAGAACATAAATTAATTGCATTTACTACCGACGGTGAAAAATGCCGTTTTAGAACTTGCTACGAAACTGATTTGTGGCCTTTGGAATTAACGATGGCGGAATTCAGGTATACAAACGAGTTTAGATACTTTCGAAGTATGCCCGATTTGCCTTTAATTCAGCTAAGGTTAAAAGCAGCAAATGAATTCCCTTTGCAGAAAGCAAATCCAGGGAAATTAAGATTTTATATTCACGGCGAAAACAGGCAGGCAAACACTATTTATGAATTATTATTTAATGAATTAAAACACATTTCTGTGATTGCAGATTCAAATCGTGAAGTTGCAAACTCAAAAAATAAATTAAAAATTAATCCTGTCGGGTTCGAAGAAAATGAAAACGTAATACCTTTCCCGAATAATGTTAACAGTGCTTACAGGCTGTTGCAGGAATATTTTGTATTCCAGGAAAAGTTTATGTTTTTTGAGATTTCCGGCATACCCGAAATAAATGCCGAAGACCACATCGACATTTTTTTTGTGTTAAATACTCACTCAAGGAGTGAGTTGGAAATTGATAACAGCAATTTCGTTTTGGGATGCACGCCGATTATTAATTTATTCAACAGGCTGTCCGACCCTATCAGAATTGACCAATTCAGCTCCGAGTATCGCATAAATCCCGATTCGCATAGAGAGCACATTACTGAGATAAATTCGATTTTATCCGTAATGCCTGCAGGCACCAACGAGCAGGAAGTTATTGAGCCGTACTTTTCTTTCAAACATCATAAGGAAGAAAACAAAGATACAGTTTACTGGTTTTCGCGAAGAGAAAAAACAAAACGGCCTGGATTAACAGGCAGTGATATTTACTTATCTATACTGGATTTAAATTTTGATCCGGCTTCACCGCCTGTAAAAACTCTTTATGCAAAACTGTTATGCACAAACAGGCATTTGGCTAGTCTAATGCCGCAAGGTACATGGCTGGAATCCGAAGAAAAAATTGCACCGTTTGATATAACGATTTTAAGAAAACCCACCCATCAAATTAACGCACCCGAAGGAAAAGAGCTTTGGAGATTGATTTCATCTTTCGCGCTAAACTATCTCTCGCTAAGCTCAGATAAAGAAAGCTTAAACGCGCTGAAAGAGATTTTAACATTATATGATTTCGATAACCTTGTTGAAAACAGGAGACAAATTAACGGCATTAGTTCGATGCAGACTAAGAATATTTTTTGGAGAATCGGTAAAGATAATTGGAGAGGCTTTTGCAGAGGAATTGAAGTAGCGTTGGAATTTGATGCGGAAAATTTTGCGGGTAACAGTGAGTATTTATTTGCAAGTGTGCTCAACAGGTTTTTCCCGTTGTACACTTCAATAAATTCGTTTACCAGATTGAAAGTAAAAAGAAAACAAGATAGAGGAGACACATGGAAAGTCTGGCCGCCGCGGCTGGGTACCAAAGAACTTCTTTAGTTGAGAATCTCACTAACGAAGCATTCAGGTTTGAATTTTACCAGGCTGTAAGGCTGCTGGAAATTTTATATCTCAAAAGTAAAAAGGGAGATAAAAAAGAACTTAGAAAGCTTTTGAGCGGTGAATTCTTTACTTCTTATTTTGGGGCAATAAAGTTTTCATCCAAGATTGATCCGTCTTTCCCTGCAAGTGATGTTGAAGAAATAAAACTGCCTGAAAAAGAAGATGATCCTTACGAGATGGTAGTTAATTTTCTGGGGCTTGCCGGGGTATCGGGGCCGCTGCCGGCCTTTTATACACAGCTTATTCTTGAATCCGAAAAGATGGGCAATCAAAACAAAGCCTTCCGTGAATTCCTTGATATTTTTAATCATCGCCTTATCTCGTTAATGTATGAGATTCGTAAGAAACACCGCACCGGTTTTGATTTAAGAAAGCCGGAAGACACTTTTATTGCATCTTTGATGTTTTCGGTAATCGGCATGGGCTCAGAAAGTTTAAGAAACAGGCTGGGCATAAATGATTATTCGCTACTACATTTTACAGGGCTACTCTCAAATAAAAACAGATCTTTAGCGGGATTGGAATTTATCCTTTCGGAATACTTTAAAGCAACAATTGATTCTAACTACTTAATCGGGCAATGGCAGAAGATTGATGACTCACTAATTACGGTGATCGGCAGAAAAGGAAAAAATCAAACCTTGGGGGAGTCTGTAATTTTGGGTAGAAAAATCTGGTACCAGGAATCGAAATTCCAATTAAAGATTGGACCTTTAAGATTAGACCAGTATTTGGATTTACTGCCTTTAAAAAAATCTCATTCATTTTATACTTTGTATAAAATGACTAAACATTATTCCGGTCCGGAATACAATTTTGATTTTAGATACCTTGTTCATTCTGGAGAACTTCCGAAAGCAAGGCTGGGCGATAAGCACGGCAGTTACCTTGGCTGGACAACGTGGATCCCCCCTAAAGAAGGAGGGATTTTTGATTTTGACTATTTATTATTTGTTGAAACAAAAGATAAAATAAAAACTACATTAGAAGACGGGCAAAGGGTTCGTTTGGGCTGGACAGTTTGGGTGCCGGATACAAAAACACATGAAGAATATATCGAAGTAAAAATTTCATCAAAGATAGTTAATTGATAAAATAATGTTTGATGTCATTCCCACGGAAGTGGGAATCCAATCACTTTAGAAGTTTAGATTCCCGATAAAAACATTCGGGAATGACAAACACTAGAATAAATAATTAAAACCACATGGCTGAAAATCCAAAAGTTTATTTATATGTAACAACACCGCTTGACGGTGCCGTACGGAAATTTTCCTTGATTAACATTGACGGCTTCGAAGATATTTCCGGGCTCTTTGAATATAATTTAATTGTTGCTGCTACTGACAATGAAATAGATTTTGATAAACTGCTCGGAAAAAAAATAACAGTAACAATTGAATTTTATAATGAAGATAAAAGAAAAATAAATGGTGTAGTTACAAAAATTATACAGTCCGGAAACGATATTAATAACACTACTTATTATTTGCAGATACGTCCGTGGCTATGGGAATTAACACTTGTAAAAGACAATAAAATATTTCAAAATAAATCTGTGGTTGATATAATAACAGCAATCTTTAATGACGCAGGCTACTCAGACTTTTCATTTAAAACAACTGGCAGTTATTCGGAGAGAATTTACTGTGTTCAATATAATGAAACATCTTTCAATTTTGTTTCGAGACTTATGGAAGAAGAAGGCATATTCTATTTCTTTGAACACGATGACGACAAACATACTTTGATTTTAGGAGACGATACCGAAGTTTACAAATCCTGCCCGGGATTAAAAGAAGCAACGATGAAAGATACAAGTTTATGGAACGATGAAAGAGTTATTACATTTCTTTTTGAAAAGCAAATTACTACAAATCAATTTGCAGCGGAAGATTACAATTTTGAAACACCAAAGGTTGATTTATTCACAACCACAAGTGCTGGTAGCGGAAACTCATACAAGGTTTACGAATATCCCGGTATTTATGCTGAAGCATCCGAAGGTGAGGCAATAATTAAAAAGAGGCTCGAGGAAAACGAGCTGCCGGCTACTGTAATTAAAGGCGAATCGTATTGCAGAGCATTTGTTGCCGGATATAAATTTGAATTAACCGGACACGACCGTAGTGATATAAATAAAGAATATGTACTTAAGAAAATTTTAATAAATGCAGATCAGGAAAAATATATAAATACGTTTCATGCATTCCCGTCTGATGTACAATACAGGCCGCCGAGGATTTCGCGAAGGCCTAAAATTTACGGTACGCAAACAGCGTTGGTTGTCGGCAAAAGCGGCGAAGAGATCTGGACCGACGAATATGGAAGAATTAAAGTCCAGTTTTACTGGGATAGGGACGGACAAAAAAATGAAAACAGCTCGTGCTGGATAAGGGTAGCGCAGTTTTGGGCAAGCAAAAGTTGGGGTGCAATGTTTATCCCGAGAATAGGCAATGAGGTCGTGATTAGCTTTTTGGAAGGCAACCCGGATAAGCCTCTTGTAACGGGTTCGGTTTATAACGCCGATCAGACAATCCCTTATTCGCAGCCGTCCGAAAAAAATAAAAGCACTATTTTAAGCCGGTCAACAAAAGACGGATCGGCTGGTAATGAAATTAGATACGACGATACCAAAGGCAGTGAAGAATTTTTTATGCATGCGCAGAAGGATATGAATGTTGTTGTTGAAAATGAAAGAACAACAACAATCAATGACAGTAACGAAACCCTTACTGTTAAAAAGGGCGACAGAACTATAAAAGTAGAAACCGGTAAGGAAGTACATGAAGTAAAGGGTACACGGGAAGTCACTGTGACAGGCGACGAAACACACACCGACAAAGCTAATTTTACACACGAAGTAAAAGGAAATTACTCATTAAGTGTTGACGGTAACTTATCAATAAAAGTAAAAGGTTCGATAAGTATAAAATCCGATATGGATATTTCGGAAAAAGCAGGTACGTCGATAAGTAATGAAGCAGGCACAAGCTTTTCAAACAAAGCCGGAACAACGATGGATAACAAAGCATCAATTTCAATGACAAACGACGGCGGAGCAACTTTGACCGATAAAGCTTCTGCAATGGTAGAACTAAAAGGCGGAATTGTTAAAATCAATTAGCTTATAGAATCACATTATGAAACTAGAAAATTCAAATTCTCAAGAAGAAATAATAACCCCCGATCCCGAAAATAAAATATTTGTGAAAACAAAATTTAAAGACGGACAACCACACGGTGAATCAATAACATACAGAGAAGGCGGAGAGGTAATTCAAAAAGCGAACTTTAAGGAAGGCAAGCTTGACGGAGAATTCCTTTATTATGATAGAGGAAAACTAAAAGCAAAATTAAACTTCAAAGAAAACAAACGTGAAGACAAATCAATTTATTACGATGAAAACGAAAAAGAAATCGGGGTAGAAAATTATAAAAATGATCTAAGACACGGTGAAACGGAATGGAAAAACCCTGACGGAAATTTGCTTTACAATGAAAATTATAAAGAGGGAAAACTGCACGGCGAGAAAACAGAATATCACGCCAGCGGTGAAGTAAAAAAGAAAATGATTTACGAAGAAGGGGAATTGATCGGAGAACCTGAAGAGTTCAATGAAAAAGGTAAAAAGAAAAACGGTAAATCAATTTTCAAATTTTCAAAATAGATTCGAAAGAAATTAATTATGGCACAACAAACATGTATGGGTGCAACGCTGCAGTGCAGCTTTGGTGCAGCCCCAAGCTCATTGGTAGTTTTGCCTACAAATAAAGTTTTAACGGGCACACCCGACGCAAACATTATGGATTACAAACCAATGGTTAATATACTTCCGTTTGGTGTTTGCAGCTCGTTAGCAAATCCAACAGTTGCGGCAGCAACCTCAGCAGCATTGGGGGTGTTAACACCTATGCCTTGTATTCCAAATACGGTATCCCCGTGGGTACCGGGTGCGCCGACTGTTCTTTTGGCAAACATGCCGACATTAAACAATACCTCAAAGTGTATGTGTATGTGGGCTGGTGTAATTCAAATAGTTGCTCCCGGGCAATTTACTGTTATGACGCCTTGAAACTACTCAAAAAGTCCAAAAATTTTTCATTAAATATTTTAGGGGAATGATTATGGCTCATTGGAACGAAACCGGTGATATAATAGTTGATAAAACAATCACCGGACATGTTCTCATGGTATATGACGAGGGGGATGATAGTCAGGCTACAGTTATTCATGCTACAGGCGATAAAAATTTTCATATTGATCCGATCAAAAATGGTTATACTTATAAAAATGACCCGATAATTAGTAATACATACAGACCACCGTGGGAAAAAATAAATTACTTTAAAGGATCGATTGATATTTATAAAAGCGAACTAAAAAAAATTGCAGCTAAAATAAAAGACTCTGCTAAATATGGGGTTTACCGTGCAGTGCGTCTTGCAATGGGGAGCAGCAATTTTGACAAGTTTGCCAAAGACCGTTTGGATAAATATGAATCACGGCTTGATAACCAAAGTGAAAAATTTGTTTCAACAGTTACTTGTTCTGAAGCAGTTATACTTTGTTACCAGTTAGCTTTCAAATCAAGCATGATACATCCTTTTTTTATAAAGCTTGACGCAGCTCATGCTATGCCCCATACTTTAGAAAGTTGGCTAAAATCTAATGGGTGGGAAGATTTATATAATAAAAAATAGTTCCCCATAGTAAAAATTTTTTAGCAACGAAAGTCATCAATCCCCTCCAAAATTTTTTAGAATCTATTTTTATCATTTTATCTGCTAAATTTCATTCCTAATCTCATTCCGTCAATAAAACCTACCGAGTTTTTAGTTTATTAACCATCAATAATATTCCGATAACACAACTTTTTTAGCTCTTACGAGTCCAAATATTGTTAGGGCTGGGGCTAACTATTTTACAGGGGAGGCATTATGCTAAAAAATTTCGTCAAGATTGCAATCCGCAATCTTCTTAAAAACAAAATATTTTCATTTATAAATATAACCGGCTTGGCAATTGGCATAGCATGCTGCTTGTTGATAATGCTGTTTGTTCAAAATGAGCTGAGTTATGAAAAATTTCATAAAAACCATGAAAATATTTACCGCGTTTATTTCGATTTAAAAATCGGTGATAATGAGCAAATTATGGCTGTAACCAATGCTCCGATGAGAGACGCATTAATTAGGGATTTTCCGGAAGTTGTGAACGCAGCAAGATTCCGGACTTATGGTTATCCGGTGATGCGTTACGGAGATAAAGTCTACAGTGAAGAGAAATTCTATTGGGCTGATTCAACCTATTTCGAAATGTTTGATGCAGAAGTAGTTCAAGGAAGTCTTGATGGTGCACTTAATCAAGCAAATAACGTTGTGATAACTGATAAAATAGCGGATAAATATTTTGGTGACGAAAACCCAATTGGGAAAATCATTAATGCTGACAACAGGCGGGATTATGTAGTAAAAGCAGTAATAAAAGAATTTCCGGAAACCACTCATAAAAAATGGGATTTCCTTGGATCACTAATTAGTTACAGACAAGATGCAGATAATCAATTTTGGCTTAGTAACAATTTTTATACTTATGTTCAATTGAGAGACGGAACAGATTATAAAGCTTTTCAATCGAAAATGATGAATAAATTCATGGAATATATTGGTCCGGCAGTTCAAAATGCAACCGGTATTTCTTATGAAGATCAACTTAAAGCAGGAAACAGGCTTTCATATAATTTGATGCCGATTTCTGATATTCACTTGAATTCGCACATGCAATATGAAATTGAGCCAAACAGTGATTCATCTTACGTTTACATTTTCTCTGTAATTGCGTTGTCTATTTTATTTATAGCTGTTATTAATTTTATGAATTTATCTACCGCAAAATCATCCGGTCGTGCAAGAGAGGTAGGAATAAGAAAAACCCTTGGTTCTACTTTTGACCAGTTAGTAAAACAGTTTCTGTCGGAATCTGTGTTCATGAGCTTTATTGCTGTGCTTTTGTCAATTCCAATTTTATATATTTTGTTACCAACTTTTAATGCAATTGCAAATAAAAGCATTGGGTTAAGTTTTGTAGATAATTTATGGTTAGTTCCTTTAGCAATTGTATTCGCAGTAATTGTTGGAATTTTAGCAGGAAGTTACCCGGCATTTTTCCTCGCCTCATTTAGACCAACCGCTGTATTAAGCGGTAAAATTAAGAAAGGCGCAAAAAGCGGATTTTTAAGAAGCACACTTGTTGTTGCTCAGTTTTCGGTTTCTATCGTTTTAATTATTGGTACAATTATTATTTACGACCAGCTTACTTTTATACAAAGTAAAAATCTGGGATTTGAAAAAGAACAATTGCTAATTGTTCATAAAACAGATGACATTGGACAGGATGTTTACAGATTAATGAAAGAATTGGAAGAACATCCAAACATTTTAAGTGCTTCAAATTCGCAAACATTGCCTGGACTTAATTTTTCAAATAATGCTTACAAAAACGCAAAGCACGCAAGCGATCAGAATATTTCGGTAAGACAAATGTGGGCGGATGTAAATTTTGCAAAAACATTTGGTATTAATCTTTCTCAAGGTCGTTATTATCAAGACGGAAGTGCCGCGGACTCGCAAAGTGTTGTGATCAACAAAGCAGCTATTAAGGCATTTCAATTACCGGATAATCCGATAGGTGAAGAAATTACACGACTTGGAAGAGTAGCTGAAGAAAACAGAAATTTCAGAATTATTGGTGTTGTTGATGATTTCAATTTTGAATCTCTTCATTCTGAAATAAGGCCAATTCTATTAAGCTTATTTGGCAATGGCGGGTTTGGAAGATATATCTCTGTGAGGGTTTCCACTGGAAATTTAAACTCTACTATTGAACATATTAAATCAAAATGGCACAACTATGCCGGTCAGCAAGCTTTTGAATATACTTTTTTCGATGATGACTTTGCTCAGCTTTACGCTGCTGAAGAAACATCAAAAAACTTATTCACGTCATTTTCAATATTGGCAATATTTATTGCATGTTTAGGTTTGCTAGGTTTGGCAGCTTATACTTCAGAGCAAAGAACTAAAGAAATAGGAATTAGAAAAACTTTAGGTGCATCTGTAAGTTCTATTTTAGTTTTGTTATCAAAAGAATTTACAAAATGGATATTAGTGGCAAATTTAATTGCCTGGCCGCTTGCTTATTTTATGATGAGCAATTGGCTACAGGATTTCCATTACAGAATTGAAATAAGCTGGCTTACATTTATGATCTCCGGAGTTGCAGCATTAATTGTGGCATTGGTTACAGTAAGTACTCAAGCACTAAAAGCTGCTTATACAAATCCTGTAGACTCACTGAAATACGAATAATTTAGGGGAGATCAAAATCTCCCCTAAATTATTATTAATCAATTATTAACTTGTATATTTGTATCTAATAGTTCTCACATGATATTTAACCTCCAATTAATATTTGCTTAATAATTTAGTTAAATACAAACCGTAAACTTCTCCCTTACATTAACTAATCTTTATAATTAATATTGGAGGAAAAGTATGAGAAAATTCATACCCATTTTTCTTTTAGTCCTATTCTCTTTTTTCAGTACTTTAAGTGCCCAAAGTTTTACACTACATATCTTACATAATAATGATGGTGAATCTCAGTTAATTGATGCCGGCTCTGGTGCGGAAAATTTTGGTGGTATTGCAAGATTTAAATCTCTAGTTGATAAACTAAGAAGTACAGCTGCATCTGTTATGCTTTCATCAGGTGATAACTTCTTACCTGGACCTGAATTTAACGCAAGTTTAAGTTTACCTGAAGGCGATCCAATTTATGATGCTATTGCTTTAGACAAAATTAATTATGACGCAATATGTATTGGTAATCATGATTTTGATTTTGGCCCGGATATATTGGAAAGATTCATTAATAGTTTTTCCGAAAACAAAACTCCTTTCTTAAGTTCTAATTTAGATTTCTCTAATGAGCCTGGTTTAAATAGTTTAGTAAATTCAGGCAGAATCGCGTCAAGTACAGTTGTTAATATTAAAGGACAAAATATCGGTATCGTTGGTGCAACAACTGAAGAATTATCAAATATATCTTCTCCAAGAAATGTAATAATTAACGATGTAAAAAAAGCTATTCAAACTGAAGTTGATGCTTTAACAGCTGACGGTATAGAAATTATTATAGTAATCAGTCACTTACAATCAATCACTGAAGACAAAGAATTAGCTGCTCAACTAAAAGATGTTGACGTAATGATCGCAGGTGGTGGTGATGAAATCTTAGCTAACGATGATGATTTGTTAGTGCCTGGAGACGAAATTGCTGACTCATATCCTGTTGTTGTAAAAGATGCTGATGATAACGATGTTTATGTAGTTACTACAGCCGGTAACTATAAATATGTTGGCAGATTGATTGTTGGATTCGACTCAGACGGTAAAGTTGTAACTGTTGACGAAGATAGTGGGCCAGTAAGAGTTGCTAACAGAAACGAAACTGGCGGTGTATTTGATGATGCGGAGATTCAATCATTGGTTGTTGATCCTGTTGAAGCAAGTGTTGCCGATTTAGCTGCAAATATTATTGCTACTTCAGAAGTTGGCCTGAATGGCGTTAGAGCAGAAGTAAGAACAAAAGAAACAAATTTAGGTAACTTAGTTGCTGACGCAATGTTGTGGCAAGCAAACCAAAAAGCTTCTGAATTTGGTTTACCAAATGCTGATGTTGCATTACAAAACGGTGGTAGTATCAGAAACGATAATGTAATTCCTGCCGGCGATATCTCAGAATTAAATACATTTGATATTTTACCTTTCTCAAACTTTGTTACAATTATTCCTAGCATATCTCCAGAACAATTCAAAGAAATTTTAGAAAACTGTGTATCCAGAATTGAATCTGTTTCCGGTAGATTTGCTCAAGTTTCAGGTTTCAAACTTTATTATACATTAGATGGAACTCCACAAGTATTGGATGATGACGAAAATGTAGTTACTCCTGGTTCAAGAATTATTAAAGCTGAATTAAACGATGGAACAGTTATTATCGATAAAGGCCAAATCGTCGAAGACGCTCCTGATATAAATATTGCAATAGTTGATTTCTTAGCTAGAGGCGGTGACCAATATCCATTTAGAGGTGCAGAGTTTACTTCTGTTGGCGTATCTTACCAGCAAGCACTCGCAAACTATATTGTTGATGGTTTAAACGGAACAGTTGCAGCTGTTGATTATCCGGAAGGTGGCGAAAGCAGAATCAATCCATCAGAAACTTATTCACTAACAATTTTACATAACAACGACGCTGAATCACAATTAATCAATGCTGGTTCAGGTCTTGAAGATTTCGGCGGTGTTGCAAGATTCAAAACATTAGCTGATAACTTAAAAGAAGAAGCTGAAAACAATGGTGCATCTTGGTTAATGTTAACTTCAGGCGACAACTACTTACCAGGCCCTGAATTTAACGCAAGCATTGAACTTCCTGAATCAGAACCATTATTTGATGCTGTAGCTATTTCTAAAATCGGTTATGATGCTTTATGTATCGGTAACCACGAATTTGATTTTGGCCCTGACATTTTAGAAAGATTAATTGAAGGCGGAACCGAATCCGGTGCAGTATTTTTAAGTTCTAATCTTGACTTCACAGGAGAACCGGGATTGAACACATTATTTAATTCCGGCAAAATTGCAAAAAGCATTGTTGTTGAAAAAGACGGTGAAGAAATTGGTGTCGTTGGTGCAACAACTCCCGATTTACCATTTGTTTCTAGTCCGAGAAATGTTGTTGTAGATTCAAATGTAAAAGAAGCTATCCAAAATGAAATTGATGCAATGGTAGCAAATGGTGTAAACAAAATAGTTGTAATTAGTCACTTGCAATCAGTAAATGAAGATCTTGAATTAGTTGCAGAACTAAAAAATGTTGATGTTATGATTGCCGGTGGTGGTGGTGAAGTTTTAGCTAATGAAGGTGATCTTTTAGTTCCTTCTGATTCCGGTGAAGTTTTTGATTCATATCCTATTGTTGTTAAAGATGCTGATGACAGAGATGTTTATGTCGTAACAACTGCTGGTGATTTTAAATATTTGGGTATGTTAAAAGTTGGTTTTGATGCAAATGGCGAAATCGTAAATGTTAGTTCAGATAGCCGTCCTGTAAGAGTTGCTGGCGGAACTCTTCCTGATGCTGTTGAAGAAGATGCTGATATGAAAACATCTGTTGTTGATCCTGTTTCAGCAAGTATCGAAGCATTAGCCCAAAACGTAATTGCTACTTCTGAAGTTGGATTAAACGGCATTAGAGCTGATGTAAGATCACAAGAAACTAACTTAGGAAACTTAGTAGCTGATGCAATGTTATGGCAAGCTAATGAAAAAGCATCTGATTTCAGTTTACCAAATGCAGATGTCGCATTACAAAATGGTGGTAGTATCAGAAATAACAATGTAATTGCTGCCGGCAACATTACTGAATTAAATACATTTGACATTTTACCATTCTCAAACTTTGTTACAATTATTCAAGATATTCCTGCAGATCATTTCAAAGAAATTTTAGAAAATGCAGTTTCTAAAGTTGAAAGTGGAAGTGGTAGATTTGCACAAGTTTCAGGATTTACTTTTGTTTACGATCCAGCTGGTACACCACAGGAATTAGATGGTGATGCTAATGTTGTTGCTGCAGGAACAAGAGTAGTTAGTGCACAATTAAATGATGGAACTGTTATTATAGAAAATGGTGCTCCTGTAAACAATGCTCCGACTGTAAACATTGCAATAGTTGATTTCCTTGCAAGAGGCGGCGATCAATATCCGTTTAGAGGAGCAGAATTCGCTTCTGTTGGTGTTTCATACCAACAAGCTTTAGCTAACTATATTGTTGATGGTTTAAGCGGAACAGTTGCTGCTGCTGATTATCCAGAAGGCGGTGAAGGCAGAATTACAACAGGTGTTGTTACTGATGTTAATGACGCAAATGAATTACCAAATGTTTATGCTCTTGAACAAAACTATCCGAATCCTTTTAACCCTTCAACTACAATTCAATTTAGTTTGCCTGAAGTAAATTTTGTAAACGTTAAAGTGTACAATGTGCTTGGTGAAGTTGTAACTGATTTAATAAGTGAAGAATTACCTGCTGGTTATCATCAAATTAAATTTGACGCTTCTTACTTATCTTCTGGTATTTACTTCTATCAAATTCAAGCTGGTAATTTCAATCAGGTAAAGAAAATGATGTTGATTAAATAACAATTTAGAATAAAGATTTTAGAATTTAGGAGCCCGGATAATCCGGGCTTTTTTTATGGGTAAAAATTTCCCCTACTTATAAATACAACATTCAATAGACTTGTTCGTCTTTTAAACCGCATATTACTGAATTTATATTCATAAACTAAGAGGACAAGTAAATGAATTTAATCAATTACAAAAAAGGCTTTGTGTTTTTTTTAATTTTAATTTGTTCTACGCTAGCACAGAATAATGTAATTCCATTTTATGAGCAAACCACAATTCATTCAGAAATCCTAAATGAAGACCGTGACATTATGATTTATACACCTAGAGGTTATAATAGTACTGATGCCGGTTACCCTGTTCTTTATTTAACTGACGGTAATAGACATATCAGGCACACTATCGGGATAATCGAATTTTTGAATACACAGGGTTTTGCTCCGCCAATGATAATAGTTGGTATTCCAAATACTGTTAGAAGTAGAGACTTAACCCCGCCCTCTGAAGTAAATACAAACGTTGCCCAAAGGGGAGGAGCAAACAGATTTGTAAGTTTTATAAGAGATGAACTTGGCAATTATATTAGTGAAAATTACAAAACTAATGGATTTGACATTTTATTCGGCCATTCCTTTGGCGGACTTTTTTCGGTTAACGCGATTGCAAATCACAGTGAGAAATTTGATGCTTTTATTTCTGTTAGTCCTAGTTTACAATGGAATAACTTTGATTTCAGTAAGAATATAATTTCTTATCTATCTGATATTAATGAAAATAAGTGGCTTTATTTAGCAGTAGGTGGATTAGATCCGGAAAGAATTAAAGAAGGCTGCAAAACATTTGATGATAATATGAAAAAACTCGATAATGATAAAATTAGCTGGAATTACGGATACTTTGAAGAAGAAACACATGGATCCGTTGTGCATTTAGCAATTTATGAAGGAATTAGTAAAATATTTGATTCTTGGAGAATTACCAGGGAAGAAGCTTCACAGAGTATAGAAAAACTAGAACAACATTTCAAAAACTTGTCACAAAAATTCGGATTCAAAGTACTGCCTGGTGAAGCACTTGTAAATGGTTTAGGTTACGGAAAAATTAGAACCAACGAGTATGATGATGCAGTAAAGTTATTTTTGATGAACGCAAAAAACTACCCTAATTCAGCTAACAATTTTGATAGTTTGGGTGATGGATACAGAGCAATGGGTAAAATGAAAGAAGCAAAAGAAGCATATGCAAAAGCTGTAGAAATCGGAAGAGAAGTAAACGACCCAAATTTGAGAGTTTATATTAATAATCTCAATTCTGTCGATTGATTAAAATGTGAGTCAAATTTGTTAGACTTGTCACGGATCTTTTCTTTATTTGATTAAGGTTCGTGACTGTTTTTATTGACATCGAAATAATTGTTTTCAACTAGTACTGCTACAAATACTTTTTGTTTTTTGCAATTAGCATGGTAAGCTTTAGGAGTTTACTATCCATTTCCCTTCATGTGGTTTAGGTGCTATGAACATTTGCCGGTTGAAGGAATCAACCGTATCTTTTTCTTTTACTTGTGAGTATTCTGCTTCAAATTTTCTTGTCATCACTTTATATTTACTTTGCTGCGGACCAATATCTTTAGTATTCATAGCTAATAGAATCCCCCCTGACAGGCTTGCATTCATTGTACCTCCACTTTTGTTTCCCGACACCGTACCGAATGTTTGGAATCGTCTTGCTTCGGTCTTGTATTTAAATAACCACATAGCTGCTCCTATATCCTCTGTTTCCTTGGGAATAAAATAAACAGTTCCTGTTATTTTGACCGTACCTTTTATTGTCATGTATTTCAAATTGTCTTCTAAGGGACGGGCTACAAGAGGTCTTGCTGCGAATTGATCATGTACAACATTTTTATCGAACATAAACGCCGGCATTGTGGGTTTAATATATTTCTTGTCTACATTTGCTCGGTCATTAATTGTTCTTATACCGGCTGAGAAAACGGTATCTGTGGTGCCCTTAAGACCAGCGGGATAGACTCTTGGAAAACCATCCAGGCAATTAACAGCTTCCCACAATTCCCAATAGTCAGCAACCAATTTCTGATGTTTTTCCCAAAAGTTAATTGTTGGGTTTTTTTGTGGAACAAAGCTTTCATCTTCCCTTTCTATTCTCTGTAATATATAACCTTGGTTAGATAGTTTTTCTGTTTTCTTATTTAACGATGACCAAAGCTGCGGGATGAATGTGATCTTCAGTATAACTCCTTCTTCAAAAGAGGAATTAATTAACTCATCTTTTACTGATAACTTGGATTTGTCGTTGTATGTTATCCCCATTGTTCACCTCAATGAAATGATGGTTAACTGTTTTTAATACAAAATCTAATTAAAATTTTTGAAAAAACTGTTAAATATTTTGTAAGCGGTCACGGACCATTCCGTGACAGTATCTTATTTTAAGTGAGGTTTGATTAAACTTTCCAAACTCTCAATACATTCATTTAATTTCTTAGTAAAGTCGTCAGGCTTATCTTTAAATCCCCTACTAGAAATGACGGTTCTGTGTTCTTTCAAAATTTCATATAGATCTTCTGATAAATTCTCTCTTATATTTAAATCCATTACTTCTTGCATACTAATGTTTAACTTAGAAAGTAAACTTCGTATGTTATCAATTTCTATCGAAACTTCAGTGCCCCATAAAACTTCACTTTCGATCTTATCAACATTAACTTCATTATAAATTTCGACTATATTATTCCATCTTTTTTGGTAAACAAAGTGACTATCGTATTTTCTATCTTCTAACTTTTCGTCAGAAGCATCGAATGATTTTCTAGCTGCTGAAATTTCGTCTGACATCATTAAAGGATTACGAAACCATTCAATTCTTTGACGCAAAGAATATATATTCTTTAGCAATCTTTTTGCTAACTCATAATCAGTTTTTCCTTTTAATTGAATTCGCCAAGTTCGTAAACCAATGATCGCAACTACGCTGCCAATTGCTGCAAAAGTAATTAGAAAAATATCTTTGATTATCACAAATATTGAAGGTGCATTTTCCATTTTAGTTTATTTTTTTGTGTAGTTTTTCATTGATTTTGCAATGGCTGTCAAGGAATGGTCCGTGACAGCTATTGCAAATTATTACATCGCTTCGTCAAACTCTTTTCTATAGTAAGCTATTCCCTTCACTCCCCTCATCACTTCATAATCCAAAATCATTGCCATAAATGCTTCATCCGGTATTCCTTCCCATTGAGTTTTTAATCCGAATTTTGATGCACGTTCGAATCCGAATTTGGGGTAGTACTCAGGGTGACCCAGCACAATAACGAAAGGGAAGTTTAGTTGTTTAACGCGTTTGATGCCGTCATTAACAAGCAATGAGCCGATACCTTGTTTTTGATAATCCGGCAAAACAGCCATTGGCGCTAATCCCATCCCGGTAAAAGTTTGACCGTCTTTTTCAATTGTTGCCGGGCTGAATAAAATATGTCCAACTATTTTATCACTTTCCACAGCAACCAACGATATTATTTCTTCGCAGGCTTCACGGATTTTATCAACTACATTTCCTTCCTCATGCTGCCCAAAAGCAAGGTTGTTAACAATTCTAACTGCTTCATAATCATTTGAATTTTCTTTTCTTACTTCAATCATTTTTAATCTTTTTAAGTTATTCTATTAAGTAAACTTAATAATTTTGAAGTAAAGTTATTATGAGCAATCTGAGTTACTCTGTTGAAAATTTTTTGACTTAGCAAAAAAGCCTTGAAATTTTCAAGAGGTTGCTATCACCTAAACGGAACATACCCTCGATACGAATCCGGTGGCTTTGTTTGTTTTGCCGGCGTGAAAGCGTAAGTCGGACTGTCACGCGGATCAAGTTCCCAGGGGATAGCGTCGCTGGTTTCAATGTACCATCGCATAAGCAGTTCTTTAAGCCTTGTGATTACCGGCTGAAATTCGGATTCACCGTAACGATTGTTTAATTCGAGTGGATCATCATCTAGACAATAAAACTCGCTGCAGTGTTCAGGAGCTAACGGGTCTGTACGCATAACAAGTTTGTATTTTGGAGTTCTCACCATTGTTGCACGGCATACGCTCAGGCGGTGTTCCTTTTGTTGAATATATTTTGCATAGTATGGATTTGTTTTAGCATTTTCAACCTGCTCTACTTGAAACGGCTCGTTCGTACCGTAACCGCCTTCAGCAAAAACTACATCACCACGGAAAGAAGCCGGAATGCCGTCGACCATATTTTCAAGTGCTTTTAGTTTATCTTCGGAAATTTCATTGCCCAGGTCAACGGCTTTTATAGCATTGTTAAGCGCTCGTTCGGCTGTTGATGTTACGCCGTCTTTTATGAACGGCATTAAATCGCGAGCGTAGTGTGTGTGTCGGGGTTGCACATCAGCTAGCCCAAGTATTGTCGGTACAATATCCATAAGCTGCACAGAATGATCAACAACATTATTCTGTTTTCCGCCTGGGGTTTGCACAATTAGAGGAACATGCGTGAGCACATCCTCAAGGCCTGAAGGCCATTTTTCAACAAGCCCGTAGTCTCCGGCATAGTCTCCATGATCTGAGAAAAAAAGCGTGGTAGTATTATCTTTAAGAGGAGAGTCGTTCAAAGCGTCCATCAAAAAACCAAAGAGAGTATCGATGTATGAAATCGAACCGAGATAGACGGAGTTAATTTTTTTAAAGAAAATCTCAGGCAGTTTCTCGAGGTGTCGGTATTTGCGAATGAGACCCCTGTAGTCAGGCTGGTTGGGCATATCGTGTCCTCTAAGAGCAGGAATATCTTCGGGATTAATTTTATTGTAGAATTCCTCCGGACATGAGTACGGCGGATGAGGATGCAAAAGAGGAACGTATAGTACAAATGGGTTTCCACTTTTGCTATCGTAATTTTTGATATAATCTACTGCTGCCTTAACATTTAAGTATTCACCGGTTTCTTCAACCTTCCCATGCCACGGCTGGTAAAGAAAACTAAACCAGCTTTCAATTGTGACCAAAGGATCTTTCGGATCTATATAAGGCAGACCAACTCCGAGAGTTTTGGAATTCGTGTTATAATCAATTACAGAAGTTACGCTGTCTGCAAATGCAGCTTCGGCTAAAAGGTCGTTCTTTCCCCACCACATAACATCGTAACCCGCTTCTTTTAAATACTTTAGAAAATTCGGCTCGCCCGGCTGCAGTAAGCTGTAAAGTGTACGGTGCCCGCGAACGTGTGTGTACCAGCCTGTCATAAAACTTGCGCGGGATTGTGAGCAAGTTGTATTCGCAGTGTGACATTGTGCAAAACGCGTGGCTTCATTTGCAAACGCCGTTATATTTGGCGTATTATTTTTAATGTAGCTTTTAGAATCTTTCGACGGATCATTATCGAAGTAAAGGCTTTCGTTGCGCATTTCATCAGCAACAAAAATGATGAAGTTCATTTTATTATTAAGATTCATATTGTTTTTATTAAATGAAAAGTTTTAATTAATGCCCTGACTCTAGTAAAATGAACTCAGGGACAGCCAAAATTTTATTTCATAACTGACGCTATTATCTTTCCAATTTCAATTCCTCTGTCAACCCAATTTCCTGCTCCATCTACTACTTGCATTAATTGATCCCTGCAGTTTGGTCGTTTATTATTTCAAGTAAAATGCTATTATCTGCAATAGTTAATTTGCAATGATAATCAAAAGCAGAAGGCACTGTCTGCCTAGCTATTTCTTTCCCGGTTTTTGCTTCTTCCCATACTACCCAGTTTTTATGATTAATTTCACTTTGATAAAATTTAACTCCGGAATCCGGGGAATCATCTTTGGAAATTATTTTGAAATGTATTCCATTATGATACCACGGAATACCGCACCAATCTGCATGATATTGTGAATCTTTAGCTATTACTTTAAGAAAATTATCTAATTCTATAGGGCTGCCGAGCCCTCCATTAAGAACACCATTGTTTGAACTATCATGACTTGACATGTACATATTGTGATTAGTGCTGACATATATTGTATCAATCCAGCCAACAGCCATTTAAACTTCCTTATTAATAAATGAAAGATGCATTTTTACTCTTTATATTTTTTGGAGGTGATCGAAAAACCTGGACAGTTATATAATTTGAGGAATTAGCACTTTAGTCTTTAAGGGATAAAATATACGATTAAAAACAGTTAAGCAAGTTTAAAATAAGATGAATTATCTTTTAAAACTTTAGACAAAATGCCACGTCCGGATTTGTCCGATTTATTTTTTATAGATATGATAGTAGAAGCACCTATTTAATTACAATAGCTTTTTTTAACCTGACATCTTTTGAAGAACTTGCAGCTAAGATTTCAAATCTTCCGGGTTCTAATTCCCAGTTATTTGTGACGGGATTATAAAATGAAAAATCTTCTTTTTTTAGTTTGAAGCTCACATTTTTTATTTCATCAACTTTTAGTTTAATTCTTGCAAAATCTTTTAACTCTTTTATTGGACGGGGTAAAGAAGATTCTATATCCGAAACATAAATTTGAACAATTTCTTCTCCATCAAAATTTCCTGTATTCTTTATTTGCAAACTTATTTCAACAACTTCATCTGATGAATATTGTTTTTTATCCGTCTTTAGATTTAAATACTCAAATGAAGTATAGGATAGTCCGTAACCAAACGGGAAACGGGGTTTTTTATCACTTTGGTCCCAATATCGATATCCAAGAAATATTCCTTCACTGTATTCTACTTTTAAATCTTTATCGTTATCGAAATATGAGTTGTATGTTGGATAATCTTCAAGTTCATAAGCAAAAGACATCGGGAGTTTTCCTGAAGGAGAAATTTCGCCAAAAATAATTTCTGCAACTGCGATTGAACCTTCTCCACCAGGATACCAAGAATGAATAAGCGCGTTTACATTATTAATCCAATTAGTCATCTTAACGTTGCCTCCAGAATTGAGAATTACTATCACGTTTTTATTAAATTCGGCAACTTTATTGATTAGTTCACTTTGATAATTTGGCATTTCAAATGATCTGTCAAATCCCTCTCCTTCAGTTTCTTTATTAAATCCAACCGGCATTAAAACAACATCGGCTTTGTTTGCAGCTTCAATTGCATCGTTGAAATACTGTTGATCACTTAAAGCAAATGTGGCTCCAATTTTTAAAGTGTCTTGTTTTTTATAATGGTGGTATTCAAGTTCAACTTTGTATTCTGTGTTCGCAATTAATTTATGAAGATTAGTTTTTATCAATTGAGTATGGCTATAAGAATTACGCAAAATAGGTTTGTCGTTAATTTTTAAGATGCATTTATTTTTACTTTCAACTCCAAATAGGTAAAACCCGGATTTGTCAGGTTTGAAATTAAAAGAAAACTTGATCGCAGAATTTTCATTATTTGGTTCAATTTCATCCCATAAGTCATCTTCAGTTAGAGGTAATTTATAAAACTCTTTCTCTAAAAGAGATGCTCCTTCAAAGTATTGGTTATCAAAATAATTTGCCTTTATTTTAGAAGGTCTTTCGTCTTTTTTTTGCAAATAAAGTTCTGAATTTTCAAAAAAGCTTTCAGCAAAAAATTTTTCCTTTTCTGTTTTTATATATTCTAGTTTTATAGCACTTGAATAATCTGCAATCGTTTCAACCAAAGAAATATTGAACATAGGATTTGTAAATGAACTTCCACCGCCGCCAGAAACATTTGGGTAACCATTTGGGCCAATTATAGCGATTGAATTTATTTTTTCCTTCTGTAATGGTAAAATGTTATTTTTATTTTTTAGGAGAACAATACCTTTACGCGCGATTTCTAACGCAACTTTTCTAGAAACATCTTTATCGTATTTGAAATTTTCTTTTTCATCTTTCTTATCTAAAAAGCTGAAATTTTTATAAACATGTAATATTCTTCTTACTTTATCATCAACTACAGATTTATCAAGTTTCCCTTCATTAATTGCATCAATTAAGGTTTCTTTGTTCATGTATTTTCCTGAAGGCATCTCAAGATCTAAACCAGCTTTAGCAGAAACAATTCCGTCATAAGTTGATCTCCAATCGGACATTACAAATCCTTCAAATTTCCAATTTTCTTTCAACACTTGATTAATTAGATAATCGTGCTGTGAGGCATGAATTCCATTTATTCGATTATAGGAAGTCATTATTGAGCCAACGTTTGCTTCAGTCACACAAGATTTAAATGCAGGTAAATAAATTTCGTGGAGTGTTCTTTCATCAATTTCTGAAGATAACCTGTGTCTATCATATTCAGAATTATTTGCTAAAAAATGTTTTGCTGTTGCAATTATTTTTTTGCTTTGCAAACCCAATACTACTTCTTTTGCTATTTGTCCGGCTAAATAAGGATCTTCTCCCATATATTCGAAATTGCGGCCACTCAAGGGAAAGCGATATATATTAAGTGCTGGTCCTAAAACCAATTGTACATTTTTTGATTTGGCATCATTAGCAAGTGCTTGTCCGTAGTTATTTGCAAGATCTCTATCCCACGCCGCAGCTAAAGCAACATTTGCCGGATATGCTATTGAAGTACCATGCTTACGAATACCAAGGGGACCATCTGCAAATCGAACTTGCGGTATTCCATACTTTTTAAGTGGGCGAGTGCTAAAACTTTTGTATCCACCGACAAAATCAACTTTTTCTTCAAGAGACATTGCTTTGATTATTTTTTCAATGTCTCCTTTGTAATCTATAACATCTTCTTGTCTGCAAGATATTAAAGTTAACGAAAGAAAAATTAGTAAAGCAAACAACCGCATTTGCAAAATCCTAGGTTAGATTGATTATCAGTACATTTAAATAAGTAATAATAATTTGGGTATGTAAAACAACTCTCACATTGCTTCATCAAACTCTTTTCTATAATATGCAATTCCTGACACTCCTTCCATTACATCTTTATCTAAAATCGTTGTTATTTTCTTCTCTTATTTTACCATAGATAATTAGTTTTATTTCAAATATAAAATAAAAAACCCGGTCAAAAAAAACCGGGTCTTCATGTTGCTATTTGGGGAGTGTAATTATTTTCTTTTTTGAGGATCGTGTTTCTCTTTATAAATCTTTCTGCTATTGCTATTTGCTTTTCTCTGCAATTGTGCTCTTTCTTTAGGTGTAACTACTCCGTCTGATTTTGCTTTAACTTTTTGTCTTTGCAATTGAGCTGCATTTCTTTCAAGTTTAATAACTTCTTTTTTTGTTAACTCTCCACTTTTTACACCCTGTGTAATCCTTTTTTGCTGATTAATCTGTCTTTTAGTCACCTTTGGTGTTTTAGTCTGTGCTTGAGTTATAGTAAATCCTAAAAACAGTAAGAATACTAAAGTAAAAATAAATTGCTTTTTCATGATATCACCATGTAATTGTTGTTTTTGTTTGATAAAATAAAACCAACAACAATGCCAATTCGATTTTAACGCAGAATCACAATTTTCTATTTTTTATTATGCCTGGATAATAACTTATTATGCCTGAATTCAAAAAACCTAATTTTCTGAAAGCATATAGCCATCGGCTCTCACAGCTACTAGTTGCTCTGTTCGCGTGACTGCTTGAAAACAACTAAGTAATCTCCGTAATCCAAGTGTTCAAGAACTTTTCCATCAATAATTTTTAGTGTGACAGTCAAAGGTAATTCTTTATAATGAAAAGTTTTTCCTTCGGCAGATGTCCAAGAATAAGTAAGAAATCCAGACATTACTGCAAATTTTTCAAAAAAGAATTCATGCTTAATTTTGAAATCTGCCGGTCCAAGATCACCCCAACTTTCAAAGTTTTTAATAATCGCTTCAGTACCGATTTGCTTTTTTCCGCCAAAAGCCACTTCGCCTGTCGGATCAAACCAAACTGTCTCATCAGTGTAATATTTTTTTACTTTATCGTGATCAAAGCTGAAGTAAATATCAATATATTCTTTAGCTACTTTTTTTGTTTCATTACTTTGTTTTTCAAATTCTTCGATTGACTGGGCAAATAGAGTTGATGAAATTAAAAATAAAATTATTGTGAACGCTTTGTACATTTTCCCCTCTTTTTAAATAATAATTTGTAAAAAAAAGGAGAAAAGGTCGTTAATCTTTATAATTTGTTACCGAATTTCAGATCAAATAGAGATATCTAATAAAATTCCTTCTTTGTTAAGCAGTTTTTTGGGGACAGAGTTTTTTATCTCTTTGATGAAAATATCTATTATGTGTTTTTTTAATTTTGCGCGTTGATATATAATACTTATTTCTCTAATAGGCATTGGAGGTTCAAACTGTCTAATTCTTTTGTAGTTTTCAGTATTCTTCATTTCAGCAGTTGAGAGGAAAGGCATAAGTGTCATACCAAAATTATTTTCAACCATCTTTTTGAGAGTATCCAAATTACTCCCTTCAAAATTTATATTTCGAGAACTGTTTTCTTTGTCTTCTCTATGTTTACTGCAAATTTTGATAACTTGTTCTCTAAAGCAATGGCCTTCTTTAAGTAAAAACAGATCATCAAAAAGTAAATCCTCAGGCGCGAGTTTTTTCTTTTTCCACAAGCGATGTTGTTTTGAAAGATAACCGACAAAAGGCTCATAAAATAAGGGAACTTCAACAATGTCATCTTTATTAATTGGAGTGGCCAGAATACCTGCATCAAGTTCATCACTTCTTAATTTTTCAACAATTTCGTTCGTTTGCAACTCGTCAATTACAATTTCCAATTTCTCATATTTATTGATTACGTTTTGAATAAATAATGGCAATAAATTCGGAGCAATTGTGGGTATAATTCCAATCTTAAATGTTCCTCCAACTTCTTTTTTCTCCTGATCAATTACATCATTTATTCTCGAAAATTCATAAAGTACAGCTCTAGCTTGCTCAATAATTTTTATTCCTATATCAGTTGTTTTTACAGGCTGTTTACTTCTGTCAAAAAGTAAAATGCCTAACTCGTCTTCAAGCTTTTGTATTTGCATGCTTAAAGTTGGTTGAGTAATAAAACATTTCTCAGCAGCTTTACCAAAACTTTTGTAATTATCAACAGCTATAATGTAGGATAACTGAATAATCGTCATTTATGTGTTCCTCAACAATTATAGATAATCTCTATTAGAAAATAAGAATTTACAATTAGACTAATGAATAAAATTGGCTTAGATTTGTATAATAAATTTTTTTTTCATCAATTATCAAAAATAGGAGTTAGAAAAACATGTTAGGATTAGGACAAAAATTTCCTGAGTTCAAAAAATTAGCTACTGTGTCCTTAGAAAAAGGTCAAGAATTTAATGAAGTAACTTCAGAAGATCATAAGAAAGATGGACAATGGATGGTTATGTTTTGGTATCCGAAAGATTTTACATTTGTATGCCCAACAGAGATCGCAGAATTTAACAATAGTTATGATGAATTTAGAGACAGAGATACAGCTCTTTACGGTGCATCTACCGATTCAGAATTTGTACATTTAGCTTGGAGAAAAGATCATAATGATTTAAAAGGTTTAAAATTCCCATTAATCGCTGATACATCAAAATCACTAGCTGAAGATTTAGGAATTTTGGAAGAAGGCGAAAAAATTGCTTACAGAGTTACATTTATTGTTGATCCTGATGGTATCGTAAGATGGATAAGCGCAAATGATTTATCTGTCGGTAGAAATGTAAAAGAAGTTATCCGTGTTTTAGATGCTTTGCAAACTGACGAATTATGTCCTTGTAACTGGGAAAAAGGTCAAGAGACTTTAGTTGTTTAAATAATTGCGGGATAATAAAATGTCAATGATAGAAACTAAAAACGATTTACTGAAAGACTTGATGCTTAATGGTGATACCGATACAACTTCATTAGATGTTTTGGTTGACGCAGAAACCAAGTATGTTAGAGACTTAAGAATTAATCTGAAGAATGCAATTAATGTTGAATCACTCACAAAGAAAGAAGCTTATGCTATTGCGCTATGTGTTGCTGTGAATGAAAAGAATGAAGCACTGAAAAAATCTTTCACAAAAATTTTGGAAGAAGAAAGTACAACAAAAGAAGAGATCGCTGAAATTTATTCGTGCGCATCTTTGCTTGCTGTAAATAATGTGTTTTACAGATTCCGCCACTTTATGGGAAAAGAATCTTATAACACAATACAAGCAAGAGTGAAAATGACTATTATGATGAAACCATTGATGGGAAAAGAATTTTTTGAGTTGATGAGTTTAGTCGTTTCTGCTGTTAACGGATGCGAAATGTGTGTAAAAGCCCATGAAGATAGTCTTATTAAAATGGGCTCAAATGAAACAAGAATATTTGATGCAATTAGGATTGGATCTGTTGTGCGTGGTTTGTCGGTAATAATTAACTAAGATTAATATCATTCTGTATTTAAATAAAGGCATCTCCGAAAGGTTGATGCCTTTTTTAATCATCAAAATGCTGACTGAAAATACTGTACTTCAAAATTATATTTTGATCTGATAAATATTCTTGGTTTTCTTTAAGATATTCCACAATCCATTCTACAGGTAATACCTTTGTTACGCCATATTTTATAGCCTTTTCCACTTCCACATAAACTTCACCTTCGTAAGGCAATAACGGGCTAATACCTTCCTTAATTTTTTCTTCAGATGGCCTCAAATTATACTCAAATTCAGCGGGCAAATTTTTAACTAACCCGACAATTTCAAAATTCGGAACTCCATCGCGAATGGCTAAAACAATGCCACCGCTAAATCCTTTATTAAAATTAGCATCAATTAGAAAGCCGCCTTTTCCATCCATATTCGGATTACTAACAATACCCTTTGTAACCATTTTTTGACCGAGTGGATATCCGAACGCATAAACGAATGATCCCCATTCAAGTTCTTTGGAATAACCAACAGGATAATTTAGAATCGGAAATTCATTTTTCTCAAATTCACTAACTCTTGCCGAAAGAATTGCAAGATCAAGTTTAGCATCTGAAATTATTAATTCAAGCTCTTCGTTGATGGGAAGTTCTGGAATATAATTATTCTGCTTTAACTTAAATGATATTGTTTCAATAAAATTAGTTTTATTACCTTTTTCATCTAAGTAATATGTAATAATTGTATCAGGATAATCAACTATATGAGCACATGAGAGAAGTGCTATTCTTCCCAGATTGTTATAAATAATCGTAGCAGTTCCCGAACTAGTCTGGTGAAAACTCAACTGTTGCGATGCACTATTTAGTAAATCTTCCGAAAGATCTGACAAATTCATATTTGTAATTTTATCAAAAGCATAACCTTTGTAGAATGACATAACATTTAGCATTCTAACCGACCTTGTAATTTCCTCTAATTCATTTGAAGTATTCTTATAAGGAAATTCACTGTCGTATTTTCCATCGCCCAAGGTAGGATAAGCCGTTTCTTTGATAAAAGATGTACACGAGTAAAGAAATAATGATAGACAAATAATTAGGACATATATTTTCATTTTTGACCCACTAATAGTGAGGATTTTCAATATAAATTTAATTATTAATTATTCATTAATCCTTGTAATAATTATTGCTCTTGGTTAGCTTTGACATTTAATTAACGCAATTATGCAAAGGGAATGAAATGGACAAATCGATAATTAACGAATTCTTGAAAAAAGTTGAGCTATTTAAAAAACTTAATAATGACGAAATAAATTACCTTTCGCAAAAATTAAATTCAGCAACTTACGAGCAAAACGATCTGATCTTTGTTGAAAACAATCCACGCAAACATTTATATATTATTTACGATGGGGAAGTAGAGTTATTCAAAAAAACCCCTTTTGGAGAAGAGAAAAGATTAACATTTTTTGGTAAGTATGATTTTCTTGCCGAAGGTTCTTTACTTGATGATTCACCACATTCAACCAACGCTAAGGCTTTAATTAAAACGACTGTAATCACTGTGAGTCGAGATCAATTTATTGAGATTGTAAATAAAAATGCTGATCTGGCATTGAAAATATTCTCGCAGATTTCACGGGTGATGTCACGTCGAATGAAACAAACAAATACACGAATTGTAAACGTGGGTGCTCAATATGAGTCCGGTAGAACCCGCAGTGAACATGACTTACTTGGCGACAGAGATGTTCCGCATGAATTTTATTACGGTATTCAAACTTTGCGTGCAATTGAAAACTTTAACATCAGCGGAATCACACTAAATTTTTTCCCGCAAATTGTTGAAGCACTTGCGATGGTTAAAATGGCAGCCGCAAAAGCTAATCACGATTTGGGGTTGCTTTCAAAGCCAATTGCAGATGCAATTTCGCAAGCATGCAATGAAATTATACATGGGAAATTTCATGCTCATTTTGCCGTAGATATGATTCAGGGCGGGGCCGGTACTTCAACCAATATGAACGCAAATGAGGTAATAGCCAACAGAGCATTAGA
>JANQIV010000258.1 GCA_028282005.1 Melioribacteraceae bacterium
ACTAATGAAGAATAAATTTAATACAATTATTGTTGGCGGCGGAATTACTGGGGTTATGGCCGCTAAAATACTAACCGAAAATAAAATATCCAATATAATTCTCGATAAAGGCTTTGGCCTTGGAGGCAGAATCGCAACGCGGAAGATAGTACTTGAGGAAGGGGAAGTTGCTGTATTTGATTATGGTGCTCAATACATAACAGTACGTGACAATAGAATATTTGATCTCTTTGAAAAATTAAAAAAGAAGAACATCGTTAAAAACTGGGACCCGAATTCAAGTAGTGGCAACGAAAAATTTATTGGTTATAGTGGTCTTAGAGACATCATAAATTATTTTTCAAAAAACTTAACATTCAAGAATAGACAAAATGTTAAGAATATTAGTTATGATAACATCTGGGAGGTTAAGAATGATGAAGGGGATTCTTATTTTGCCGAGAATTTAGTTTTAACACCACCTGTTCCTCAAATACTTGAATTGTTTGAAGATTCTTATATTGAACTAGAAAAAAATAATTTAGATCAACTTCTTGAAATAAAATATAATCCTACAATTGCTGTTTTAGCGGTCATAGATAAACCTTGTAACCTTGATGATCCAGGCTACAAAATGTTGGATAAAGAACCATTTTATTGGCTAGCCGATAACAAACATAAAGGAATATCCTCTCAAACAAATTCAATAACTGTTCACTGCACAAAGATTTATAGTAAAGTAAATTTTGAAAATGATGAAAATGAAATCTCAGAGGAATTGATTCCGGAAATTGAGGAGCTATTAAATTGTAATGTTATTTTTCATCAAATCCATAAATGGAGGTATAGTCAAACTGCTACTACTTTTGGAAAACATTATTTGCGATTAAACTCACCCGGACCAATGTTTTTAGGCGGGGATGCGTTTTCAGTAAATGGAAGAATCGAAAGTGCAGCTATTTCAGGAATAGAGATCGGGAATAGTTTAGTTGATTTCTTTAAGAGATGATTCTCGGATATTCTGAAGAATTGATTTTAACTCTTTTGAATTGTTAGCCACTTTTGCATTAATTCTATTTATTATTTTCGAATAACTTTTTACAGAATTTCCTGTGATAACAACATCAACTGAACCTTTGAAGTGATTATGTAATTTTTCCAATTCTATTGGTATTCCAGGATCATCTGAAGGGTAAACTATGCTCAATATTACAGCTTTAGCATTTATTTGGTTAGCAGCAGCAATTATTTCTTCGGCCGGTAAATCGGTTCCCAGATAGTAAATTTTCCATCCTTCGTAAGAAGCAATATTTGCCGATATCAAAGCTCCTAATTCATGATATTGATGTTTAGGGGTTGTTATTATTATTCTTGGAGCATTTTCTGATTTAATAGAGTTATCTATCAAACCACTTAGAAAATTTTTTAATATTGCTGTAGCAAAATGTTCATTTAATATTCTAATTTTTCCGTCTCGCCAATAATCACCAATTTTTGAAATTATAGGAATAACAATATTTTCTATTAATTCTGTTTTATTAAAATCGATTTTTATTTGCGATAAAGTCTGTTCAAGAGTAAATGGTTTGAGGTTTACTATGGAATTCATTATTGAATCCACATATTCGTTGTAATCTTTATTTAGTTCCGACTCAAAATCAATTTGCTCTTTTAACAATTCTTGAAGCTGATTTTTAGTAAAACTAGCCAATGAACTAATTGAGTATCCAATATCAGTGGCTTTTTTAAGTAATTTTAATTTTTCAATATCTTCATCCGAATAAAGTCTTCGATTGGTATTAGTACGAACCGGATCAACTATTTTATAGCGTCTTTCCCAAGCTCTTATCAATGTTAAACTAAGTCCAGTTTTCTTAGCTACAATTTTTATCGGATATGTTATTTCATTTTTCATATGGTAAATATAATAAACTGTATAGTTTTTGTCAAAAAGATGTAAAGTTTTGTTGCTGAAAAATAAAAATGGAATTTGGGAACTATTTGAAAATAGAAAGCATTGTAAAGGTATGATTTTCAAAAACTATACAAAACTTATACAAAAATCAAACAAAGAAAGGGAATTAAAATGAAAAAATTCCAAAAACAAAATAGATTCTTTTCATTTACAAAAATAATAACTCTATTTAGTGCAGTTTTATTATTTGCTGCTTGCAGTGATGATGATGAATCAATCACACAACCAACACCACAAAGTAATTCAAGTGTGCTTGTTATTCATGCTTCACCAGATGCACCTGGAGTGGATTTATTAGTGGACAACAACGTTGCCGGAACAGGTCTAACTTTTCCTAACAATACAGGTTATTTAACTGTTAATTCAGGTACTCGAAACATAAAAGTAAATGTTAGCGGTACTTCAACAACAGTTATTGAAGCAAATTTAGATTTATCAGCTGATGCAAATTATTCAGTTTTTGCAATTGATGAAGTATCTCAAATTACAGCTCTTGTGGTTCAAGATGATTTAACTCCCCCGGCTTCAGGAAACGCCCATGTCAGATTCTTGCACTTGTCTCCAGATGCCCCTGCAGTGGATATTACCCTAACTGACGGAACAGTTGTTTTTGGAAATAATTCCTTTAAGGATTTCACAACATTTACACCGCTAACAGCAGGATCTTATGATTTGCAAGTAAGAGCAGCGGGTACTTCAACAGTAGTTTTGCAATTACCTGGAATCGTATTAGAAGATGGAAAAATTTATTCAGTGTTTGCTAAAGGCTTTTTAAGTGGAGATGGTACGCAAGCACTTGGCGCAGAAATTATATTAAATAACTAAAAACAAAATAAACTCACAGGAGATAAAATGAAAAAGACTAATTTAATAATCGCGGCAATAATTTTATTGGCAGTAGTTTTTACTGCTAAAACAAATGCGTATGAAAAAAATAAAGAAAACAAAAAAGATATTGTAACAATTGCAGTTGAAGCTGGTACATTCAAAACTTTGGCTACGGCTCTTACAGAAACTGGTTTAGTAGAAGCCCTAAAGGGTGAAGGTCCATTTACAGTATTTGCGCCAACCGATGAAGCTTTTGCGAAATTACCAGAAGGTACAGTAGAAAACTTATTGCAAGATAAAGAAGCGTTGAAAAACATTTTACTATACCATGTTGTTTCCGGAAAAGTAAAATCAAAAGATGTAGTGAAATTAAATAAAGCAACTACTCTTAATGAAGGGGATGTGAAAATAAAAGTTAAAAATAATAATGTAATGATAAATAACAGCAAAGTTATACAAGCTGATATTTATGCTAGTAACGGTGTTATTCATGTTATAGATACAGTGTTGTTACCATAAGAAAACTCCCCTACTATATAGCCCCTTCTGTAAAAAGTTGGGGCTTTTTTTATGTTTTCAGCAATTTATGATGAGAAATTTTTATCTTGATGAAAATTTCAAGTTTAACAAATTCTTACCTTAAAATATTACTACACAACAAGATAGCTGTTTTTAAGACTAAATTTTCTTATTTTAATTACGATAATAAATTGAATTTGTGAGTTTTAGAGGGTAAAACGAAATTCAATGCTTCTAAATTTAAAATATTCAGAATTGTTTGAAAATTTTAATGATTCGGTTATCATACTTGAATTAACTGATGATGGCATGCCAGGTACATTCTTAGACGCTAATCAAGTTGCATTAGACAAATTAGAATACACAAAAGAAGAGTTTTTAAAATTAAGTCCAAGCGATATTGATGCAAAGGAAAAGCAGATTGATGTGCCAAAAATTATGAAAGGCTTGGTAAAGAATGGGAAAGCCAGCTTTGAAATAGTACATGTATCTAAATCAGGCAAAAGAATTCCGGTAGAAATAAGTTCAATTGTCTTTGAAGAAAATGGCAATAAAATGATATTATCGATTGCCAGAGATGTTACCACTAAAAAAGAGGCTGAAGAAGAGTTAAAGAAAAGTGAAGAAAGGTTTAGAAAATTATTGAGTTCATCACCTGTGGCGACAGTAGTTTATGACAATGATGGGAATTTTTTATTTATAAATAAAAAATTCACTGAATTATTTGGCTATACTTTAACTGATATACCTAATGTAGAAATTTGGTTTAATACTGTTTATCCAGATGAGCAATATAGAAATAGAATAATGAATGATTGGTATGATGCCATAGACCATACAAGAAGCTATGGAAATGATTTCCCAAATTTTAATGAAAGAGTTACTTGCAACGATGGTTCAGTTAAAGATATTCAATTTCATACAATTTTAGGAGATGATGTAAATATTACTTCCTTTTTTGATATAACTTCAGCAAAAGAAAATGAAAAAGCATTAGTTAATGAAAAAGATATAATTAAAAGCATCCTTGATACTGCTGACACTATTGTTTTGGCCTTAGACTCTGATGGTAATGTTTCTTTGATAAACGATTATGGTTGCAAGTTATTTGGTAGAAGTGAAACAGAATTATTCGGGAAAAATTGGTTTGAATTTGCACTTAAACAACCTGAGGGTGTTGAAGCAACTTTGCCAATTTTCAGAGATATAATGAACGGAAAAATTGAAGGCAATGACTACGTTGAAGGACAAATTGTAGATAAAGATGGAAAAATTATAGACATAGCATGGAGAAATAACTTTTTAAAAAATAATGAAGGAAAAATAACAGCAACTTTAAGTGTAGGCATTGATATAACTGAGAAAAATAAAGCTCAAAGAGAAATTCAAGATATATATAATTACTCGTCGGATATGTTTTGTATCGCTGATTTTGACGGTTACCTTAGAAAAGTGAATCCATCGTGGGAAAGGCAGTTAGGCTTTTCTGCTAAAGAATTATGTTCAAAGCCTTTTATTGAATTTGTGCATCCTGATGATAAAGAAATTACTATTAGTTCTTTGTCTCAATTAACTTATGGAAATCCCTTAGATGGGTTTGAAAACAGGTACATTGATAAAAACGGTAAAGAACATTGGCTATCGTGGAATTCATTTTCGAAGATGGATGAGAAACTTATTTTTGCTGTTGCAAGAGACATTACGGAAAAAAAAGTTGCTCAACAAAATTTTGAAAATCTATCTAACTTGAACAAATCGATTATTGAATCATCGTCTGTAGGTATTGCATTATATGATGAGAAGGGAAACTGTATTATAGCAAACGATGCTATTGCTTCAATTGTTAAGGCTCCAAAAGAAAAATTACTTGAACAAAATTTTCATCAAATTGAATCGTGGAAAGAAAGCGGTTTATACGATGCGGCATTAACAGCAATAGAAAAAGGTAAACCTGTTACTTTGGAGACTTTTGCTATCACAACATTTAATACTGAAGTATGGGTAAATGCTACGTTTTCAACATTTTTAAAGGAAAACAAACCACAACTTTTATTGATTGCCCGTGATGTTTCTGATAGAAAGAAATTTGAACAAGAAATTAGAGAAACAGAGCATCAGCTTCGTTTACTTAACAGTGAACTTTTTGAAAGCAATACGATGAAAGAACTATTGATTGATATTATGACTCATGATTTAAAGAACAGCGCAGGCAACATTAGCAGTACTGCTCAATTATTACTAGAAGAGAATTCTAAAAACGAATTGCATAAATTGATAAATGATTCGAGCAACAGCCTAATTCAAATTTTAGATAATGCTGCTACATTAGCAAAGATAACAGATAAAACAAAACTGGATAGAAAAAGATTAAACCTAACGAGCATTATAAAAAATGAATCAGACAAGATAAGTAAAGTAATAGATCAAGAAACATTTGAAATTATTAACAATATAAGTGATAATATTTTTGTTTTTGCAAATGAAATAATTTCTCAAATATTTGTGAACTACATAGGTAATGCAATTAAATATGCCGAAGAAGGAAAAAAACTTGTTATCGAAAATAAATTCCTTACAGACAGAGTTTTAATAAAGTTCTCTGATTTTGGCCAAACAATTCCGCAAGATAAAAGGGAACTGATCTTTTCAAAAAATTTCCGCATTGATCAAACTAATTTAAAAACAGGGAAGGGGTTAGGCTTGGCAATTGTTAAAAGAATTGCAGAACTGCACAATGCAGAAGTTTGGGTAGAGCCAAATTACCCAAGCGGCAATATATTTTGTTTCGAAATGTTTTTATATACTTAAAATAATAGAAAAGTAATTTCGATTAATGCCAAAAATGTTTATGTGTTTTACTGATTAAGTAATACAATATTGTTTTGAAGCCCTAAAAGTAGGGCTCTACTTAAATCTTAAATTGGTCATTATATCTCAGAAATTGTTTCATTCCTCTCATTTAATTTTGAATAATAATTTTAATAGTTTAATAACTATCCAATGATTTAGACACTTTTTTCTTATTTACTTGTTAAACAAAGCACACGGTGTTGATAATGCTATTGAGATTAATATTTATTTTTGTTACAATCTTGAAAAAGTTATTACAATCATGAAAAATCTATTCAACAAAATATATTGCCTTATCTCAGCTAACAGTCTTTAATTTATCTGTTTCGTTACACTTGTAATTATTTAATGCAACTTTTCGTTCTTTTAAGTCTATAAGTAGAAAATTAAAATTCATTCGCGGAGGGATAAAATGCCGGTATCACAAAATGGTTTAGATCAGTACTTGCAAGAGTTAAAAAACGGCGAACATCATTTCGAAAATGTATTTGAATCACTCGCCAGAATGATTTTTGACGACCCGCAAGATATTAAATCAGTAATTGTAAACGGAAAAAATACATATGACTTTCTGAAATTCAGAACAGGTAAAAAACATATTATTGGTTTGTATGACGTAATAAATAATTTTGTTGCCTTCATTAAAGATGCTGCTGAAAATGGCGAAAGCAAAGAAATGGCTTTTGTCCTAGTGGGTGAACCGGGCAATGGTAAAACTTTTTATGTTGATTACCTTTCCGCAATGTACCGTGATTTCATATCAATTCCGGAAAACAATAAATATACATTCAAATTCATGATCCCGGAAGGTCTTGAAGGATACGGGGGGATAAAAGAAATTGAATCACAGACGTACGAAGATCCCGTCATTCTTGCCATGAATTTAATTGGTACTGAAGATCAAGGCAAAGAATATTTCGCTCAAGCTGGATTTAAACCAAAAAAAATTGACACTTTTTTTAATAACTATCGACCATTAGGTGCTGATACTGAATTCATCTTTAATGATATAAAATCATTTTACGATGGTGATGTTGAAAAATTAAAAGAACAAATCAAAATTGTTAAAGTACCTATCAGTTCTACTCTTGGAACAATTACTGGCAAGTATCCTGCCAAAGATAAATTAACAAGTTCCGGAGTTGACCTTGTTGGTGAAGAAAGTATTCAAAGATTACTTCACATTACTAATACAAATAATCCCTATCGTTTTGATTTAAGAAGAGGAGCGCTAGCGCGTGTTGGCGGGGGTGGTATTCACTTTGCTGATGAGATATTTAAAAATAAAACTGATTTGTTGAAAATTTATTTGGGTGTAATTCAAAACAGAGTAATAGAAATTGACGCTTTTAAATGGCCGATTGATACATTCATTATCGCGACAAGCAATAATGCTGATGTTCAAAACTACCGCACTAACGGAGAAGAAAAACCGATTCTTGATAGATGCAAATTCTGTTATGTAGCACACAACACCAATTATAAACTGCAAATGGATTTAACAAATTATGCTTTAGGTGACGGTACTAAAACAACATTTACAGGGGAAGAACTCCATCTTGATCCGAATCTAAAATATGTACTATCAACGATAGTTACCCTGAGCAGATTACCACGTGCAGAAGATAAACTAACCCCAATTGAAATGATGAAACTTGCAGCTGGTGAGGTTGCTGGTGAAAAAAGTATGAAAGCATTAGCAGAGATTGTTGACGAACTCGAGCACGAATCGGACACAACAAAACGATTTGGGCAAAAAGGATTGGGGCAAAGAGACTTAGCACGAATGATAAATGGCCAAAGAGGTTTTCCTGCGACAAACGAAGGTAAATGTATGTTCAGTTTAGATTCGTTCAAATCTGCCGAAGATGTGATCCTCGATTATGTTCAAGATACAAACGAAAGAGCCAAGTACTTTGAAGATTTAAATATTGCTAAGGGTTTATATAGAAAAAGAATTCGCACGGAAATGTTTAATGCATTTATGGATGAACCTGCTGCAATCAAAAAAGATGTGATGATGTACGTTAATATGATAGTCGGGATGGGCCGTTCAGATTTAGGGCCAGATAAAATCATTACTTACCGCGATCCCCAAACAGGAAACACTCAACCTATCAAAATTGACGAGCGTTTTGTTAACGCGGTTGAAAACGAACTCGAGATGAAAACTCAAGAGCAGAAAGAATCGTTTAGAGGACAAGTTAGAAAAATCTACGCACAGAAATTGCAGACTGATAAAAACTACGATTTTATGGATAACGTTGAATTAGTAAAAGCTGTGACGGATACAAGGCTTAATTCCGATATTGCATCGGCCGGCGGACTTGTTGGTGCGCTCGCAAACCGTACAAACGAAGACAATGAGAAACTATACAACCGTATTGTCGATACAATGGTTAACAAGCTAAACTATTGTAAAACATGTGCCGAGAAGACTATTGAATTTTTCTGTACTCAAGATCATCAAACTTAAAGTTGGTGAATTGCAATGGAAGAAAAAGATTCTAAAAAAACTAAAAGTGATGATTTAGTAAATCAAGATAAAGATTTAAATCATGATGAACTTTTGAGTATCAAAAGCTATAAATCGTTTTATGATTTTAGTGACTTTCAAACTATTTATAAATTTTCGTTTCATGATACTTTTTCATCAAGAATTTATGATTTAGACAGGCTTTTAGAAAAAGATAAAATGAGGGAGAAGGATGGCTTCCCAAGAAAAATAAAGCTCGGTAAACTTGTTAAGCCTTCAAAAGATGGTAAAGATAAAACTATTATCATTCCGACTGTTTCGGAAGAAAAATTTTATCATTGGGATGCACCTCAAGGTGGCGGAGAAGGAAAGTCAACTGGTGGTATTGGCGGCGAAGATGAAGGTGAGGTAATTGGAGAAGAGCCTATAAGACCAAGTGAACAAGGTGAAGGACAAGGTGCCGGGCAAGGTGATGCTGCAGAACACGGAATGGGTGCAGATGCTTACGACATTGGTAAAATTTTAACAGAACAATTTGAATTACCGAACATAAAAGAAAAAGGAAAGAAAACCTCTTTAACAAAATTCAGTTATGAATTAACCGATAAAAACAAAGGGCATGGTCAGCTGCTTGATAAAAAAGCTACTTTAAAACGAGTTGTTAAAACTAACCTCTCGCTTGGTAGAATTGATGCCAAGAAAAAAATAGATACTTCAAAAATGCTTCTAACTCCTTCCGATAGAGTTTACAGAATTCTCTCTAAGGAAAAGGATTACGAATCACAAGCAGTAGTATTTTTTGTTAGAGATTATTCAGGCTCAATGCAAGGCAAACCAACGGAAGCTGTTGTAACTCAGCATATTTATATTAATAGCTGGCTGATTTATCAATATAAGCGTCAAGTAAAAAGCCGTTTTATTGTACACGACCAACAGGCTATTGAGGTCCCGGACTTTTATACTTATTACAATAAAAATGTTGCCGGCGGTACAGAGGTATCATCTGCTTATGAATTAGTAAATAAAATAATTGAAGAAGAAAGTTTGGCCAGGGATTATAACATTTACATCTTTCACGGAACGGATGGTGACGATTGGGATCAAAAGGGAACAAAGACAATTGAAAATATTCAGAAAATGATTTCGCATACAAATAGAATAGGAATAACTGTTGCGGAAAACACGTATACACAAAGAAATAATTCCGTTGTTGAAAAATACATTAAAGAATCAAAGCTGCTTGAAAAACATCCTGAAATAATTCACTTTGATTCTTTCAAAGCAGTTGATGCAGATGAATCAAGAATTATCCAAAGTATAAAATTATTGATATCATAATTATGCAACTAGTAGATCAACATACAAAAAAAATCATGGAAGGCTGTAAAGAACGTGCTCTCGATGCCGGGCTTAGCTTTGACAAAGAGTCGCTGGAATACATTGTTACCAACTCAGATATGGTCGAACTGTCTCCCAAGCATATGATTCCGACGCTTTATGATTATTGGTTGCACGATATTCAAGTACTGCGTGGAAAGGGGGAATACGAGTACTACCCACACAATCCGTATGAAACAGTAATAAACACAAGGCCTGCAATATCATTCTATAATGATAACAATCCTGATTGGCTTAACGTTATGATATTTTATCATGTGCTGGCCCACATTGATTTTTTCCAGAATAACAAATTTTATGAAAAAACATGGGATTATGACTTTAAGGAAAAAGCATTAACTGAAAAAAGAATTATTGATAAACTAAGATCTAAAAAAGGAAGGTGGGTAGACTATGTTTTAGAGTTTGCCCGTGGAATAGATAATTTAGTTGGTTACTACCAAAACCTTTCAGAAAGTGAGAACAATGATTTATTTAATCTACCATCAAAAGTAGATTTCTATTTCAACACTTTTCTTCAGGATATCAAAAAAGTAGGGATGAACAAATTTTTAGAGGAAGTTGAAAGGTATAATTCGACAGAAGCCAATAATGGCCGTAGTAAAGAGGATTTGTTCTTTGAAAATGTTTTGATATTAAATCCTGAATTTGATGAGTTGTTTATGAAACGCAACAAAGGAGAAGTTAAAAAAGTTAGTTCTGATTTAATGCAGTACTTGATGAACGAAAGCAAATTTTTGAATAAGAAAGAAAATGAGTGGATGAAAGTAATTATTGATATAGTACGCGATACGTCACTTTATTTTTCTCCGCAAATAAGAACCAAAACCATGAATGAAGGCTGGGCAAGTTATTGGCATGAAAAATTATTTATGAATGATGATAGAATAAATGGGCATGAGATATCTTTTGCTAAAGTTAATGCTAAAGTTACTTCACTTAGTCGGGTAGGGCTAAATCCTTACGCAATTGGGTGGAGGTTGTTTATGTTTATTGAAGAATCCCAAGACAAAGGTAAGTATACTTATGAATTTGATAAGCTTTCTGAAATTGACAAAAGAAAAGATTTTGATAAATCAATAAACAACGGAAGAGATTTTATTTTTCATGTTCGTGAAAATTATAATGACCTGACCTTTTTCAATAGTTTCCTAGATCAAGATTTTGTTGATAAGTATAAATTGATGGTTGTTGGGCAAAGAATAAATCAACAGAAGATGGTAAAAGAATATTATGTGAAAAGCCGTAAAGCAGAAGATTACAAACAGATGTTGATCAATAGTCTGTACCACCCTCCGTTTATAAAAATTAAAAATATATCAGACACACTTTATCTTGAACATGTTTTTGAAGGCAAAGAATTATATCGCGACTACATTCAAAACACTTTAATCGGAATTGAATACCTATGGGGAAGTAAAGTACAGTTGGAAACACATGAAGTAGACATGGAAAAGATGAGAGCAGATGAACAAGCAAACAGAAATTCTAAACCTACATTTAGAAAAGTACTTTATAGCGTTCACAATAAAAAAGTTACTAAACAAGTATTGAATTGACTATGCCTCATAATAGAAAGAAAAATATTAAAACGATTTTTTCTTCGCTTGATAAACAGATCAAAAGTGAAGAGAAAGATATGATGATTAGCTTTTATGATTTCCTTACCAGAGTCACTGAGCATCCTTATTTAACTTTGAGAAATATATTCCAAATTTTTAGTGATATGATTTATCATTACACAATTGAAAAAGATGAATATGAAAACGATCCTGAAAATATAAATTATAAAACAATCAATTGTGATAAGCTTTTAGTTGAAGGAACAGATACTCCTTTTTTTGCGGACTTACCATTGGCGAATAGAATTATAAGACTTGCGGATTCATTTAAAGAAGGTTCGCAGCAAAACAAGATTTATGTTTTTGTAGGCCCGCCTGGAAGCGGGAAAAGTACTTTCTTAAATAATCTACTTCATAAATTTGAAGAATACATTCAAAGCTCTCAAGGCCTTTATTATGAAGCAGTTTGGAGAATTGATCCTCGAAAGCTTGGCAATACTTTTCATACTCAAATTAAAGATGCCTTGGTTGATTACTATGATAAATATGATCTGAAGAATTTTGCTACAAACGAATTATTGGAAGTGCCATGCCCAAGTCATGATCATCCAATATTAATGATTCCTAAAAATCAGAGAAAAGAATTACTGGAAAAAGTTTTGCCGGAAAAAGAAAAATCAAAAATATTTCATAAAAAAGAGTATGAATGGATTTTTCAGAAAAGCCCGTGTACTATATGCGAATCAATTTATGAAGCTTTGAACCATAGATTAAAATCATCAGCAGATTTATTTGATATGCTTTATGTAAAAAGATTTGTCTTTAACCGAAGGCTGGCTTACGGAATAAGTGTTTATAATCCGGGGGACAGGGAACCAAAGAGATTTATAAGAACCAACGAAGCACTTCAAAAAGAATTGGGGTATATTTTCAAAGACAGTAACGCTGTTCAATATCTATTTTCTAAATATGCAAAAACCAATAACGGTGTTTATGTGATAATGGATGTTAAAGGATATAATCTGGATAGATTTATGAACTTGCACGGTATTATAAGTGAAGGAACACATAAAATTGAAGATGTTGAAGAAAATATCAATTCATTGTTTTTTACAATTATGAATCCCCAAGACAAAGAAAAGATTGAAGATTATGAATCGTTCAAAGATAGAATCAGAGAAATAAACGTAAACTATATTCTTAATTCTGATGAAGAAGTGAAAATTTACTGCAACGCGTTTGGTGATCAAATTAAGCAAAGATTTTTGCCCGGAGTAATCGACAATTTTGCAAAAATAATAATTAGTTCAAGACTTAACTGCGATTCAAAAACAATCGGTGATTGGATTAAAGATCCGAAAAAATATCAGAAATATAGTGATGAAAACTTATTGCTGCTAAAATTGAGTATTTATAATAATAAAATCCCGACATGGCTTTCCGATGAGGACCGCAATAATTTTGATAAAAATATCAGAAGGAGAATTGTTAGTGAATCTGATCTGGAAGGGCGCAGCGGAATTTCCGGAAGGGAATCTCTAATTATTTTTAATGAATTTTATAATGAGCAGAGGAAAAAATTTCAGGATAATGAAGAAAGCAAAAAATATATTTTGATTACAATGGATCACATCAAAGAATATTTTGATAAGCACAAAGATTATTCTGAAAAAATTCCAAAAGGGTTTATTGACTCATTAATAAGATTGTATGATTATGACATTATGCAGCAGATAAAAGAAGCTTTATTCCATCAAAATGAAGAGCGAATTAGTAAAGATATTCAAAACTATCTTTTTGCTTTAAATTACGACACAGGAGAAAAACTAACTTCCCCTTATACAAACGAAGCAATAGAAGTTAACGATAACTTTTATAATTCAATTGAACAATACTTATTTACAAATGATATAAAAGAAGAAGATAGAATCAAAATTAGAAAAGAGATTGCAGCAAAATTTACAGTTAGCATTCAAGACATGGCATTAAACGGAATGCAGATTGCTAAAACTGTAATCTACAAAGATCTTTATAACTCTTATATAAAAAACTTAAGAGAAAATATATTTCAGCCTTTCCTAAAATACACCTCATTTGAGAACGCTATCAAAGATTTCGAAACAGAAAAGTTTGATGTTTATGATAATCGCACTAAAGAGCAAGTAGAATATCTCATAAAGAATTTAATGGAGAAATTTGATTATTCTCTAGAAGGTGCAAGGCAAGTTTGTCTTTATGCGATTCACAAAAAAACATCAGTATAGTGTGATAAAAATAGCTGATTTAGGCTATTTATTTCTTGAGAAATTATTCGATTATTAAGATAAGAAGTATTGTGTAGTTACGGTGATAAGGAATGATGAAGACGAATACCCAATTAGATAATATAAGTGTCGGCGACTTAATTAATACAATTAATGATGCAATTATAATTATTGATAATAATCGTGAAGTTGTAAAGTTAAATAGTTATGCACAAGCCATCCTTAATGAAACCGGTTTAGATTTAACAGGCAAGCAAATCTCTGATGTTTTACAATTAAGTTATATTAATAACGAAACTCTCAACTTTGAAAACATACTAAGAAATGTTGATTGCAATAAGGATTCAATCAACATCCCAATCGCGAAATTAATTACCGAAGATAACAATAGAATTATAATTTCTCTAAATGTATCATGTCTAAAAACATCTGCAGCAAACCAAGTTGGATGTATTATTGTCCTAAATGATTTAACAGAACAGTATAATACTAATGAAGCGTTGCGTGAGGAAGAAGATAAATTACGCAAAATAGTTAGTGCATCTGCAGATGCAATAATTCTTGTTAATGAACAAGGCCAAATAATTGAATGGAATAAAGGCGCAGAGCAATTAACCGGTTACAACAGAAGACAGGTTATATTTAAGAACTATGTTAATTTTATGTATAACATGCTGCCTCCGGAAAAGAAAAAAATAGAAAAATATAATTATTATCGGGAACTTTTCGGAGTTGCTTCAAGGGACGGTAATGTTTTAGATAAAAAAATATGGGACTACGAATTCATAAATAAAAGTGGAGAATTACGTTACGCTCAACAAGCTTTTTTCGAAATTAAAACAGAAAAAGGATACTGGATTGGTTTGATTGTGAGAGACGTAACAGTGGCAAAAAAAGCTGAGCTCGAATTAGTCGAAAAAGAAAAATTTCAGACTTTAGTTACTGATATTTGTGCAAGATTTTTAAATGCATACACAACAAGCATATTTGATGAAATTGAAAAAGCACTTAAAGAAATAAAAGAATTTTATAAATTTATCGAATTCAGTGGTGTTTATTTATTTAGCAATGATCTCCAAGAGATTTATCCGATTGCCCGCTCTGAAGATACCGTTCTTAATTTTGAAAAAGCCTATAACAAATTACCTGCCGACACAAAAGTTTGGTGGTTAAAACATCTCGAGAAAACTCAAGTTCTTTACATAAATAATTTTGATGATTACAGCGAAGATGAAATCGAGTTTTTACATGAAATACATGGTGATCAATTCAAATCAATAATTGATTTTGCTTTAATTGATAACGGGAAAATTATTGGACTAATGTTATTTGCATCTCGTTCACAGTTTTTGAAAATGAACAAAGATACAATTTCAATTCTAACCGTAATTAGTGAGGTAATAGCTAATTCTGTTATCAGAAGAAAGAATGAAATTGAACTAAAGAATAATGAAGAAAAATTTAGAAAAATTGTGAATGCAACTTCTTCAGGGATCATCATTATTCAAGACAATAAAATTGTTTATATAAATGATATCGGAAAGAAAAGATTTAATTATGGTGAGTTAGAAAACGAGGACTTCACTATCCTTAAATTTTTGCCGGACGAAAAAAGGGAATTTGCAAAAGAGAAAATGAATGAAATTCTTAGCGGTAAATTGGAATCTTATCGAACAGAAATAAAAATTGTAGATTCTGACAATAACGAACATTGGAGAGATATTACTGTTGGCCGTACACTTTATAATAATAAACTTTCTCTAATAGTTACTTCGATTGACGTAACTGAACGTAAGAAAATACAGATTGAAAATGAAAAATATAGTGATCATTTGGAGAAAGTGGTAAAAGAAAGAACGGCTGAGTTATGGGATGTAAATAAAAAGCTGAAGAAAGAAATTAAAAAGCAAAAAGAAGCTGAGAAGAAAGTTTTAAGATCGCTGCAAAGGGAGAAAGAGTTAAACGAATTAAAAACAAGATTTATTTCAACGGCATCTCATGAATTTAAGACTCCGTTAACAACAGTTCTATCATCAGCAGAATTATTACAGCGATACGGACAAAAATGGGAAGCAGAAAAATACGATGAGCAAATCAATAAGATTACCAATTCAGTTGAAAGTCTGAATATATTAATTGATGATATTCTTGATGCAAGTAGAACTGAACAAGGAAGCATTGAATTTAATCCAAGCAAAATCAATTTGAAAATATTTCTTGAGAATTTGTTGAACGATTTGAAAATGATTGTTTCAAACCACATCCTAGATTTGCAATACAATTCGGAAAACGAAAACTTCAACTTAGATGAAAACTTATTGAAGTTAGCATTATCCAATGTGCTCAACAATGCTATAAAATACTCACCTTGGGGAGGAAATATTACCATCAAAGTTGATGAGATAAGGGGGAAACTTAAAATCGAAGTAGTAGATGAAGGAATAGGTATTCCTGAAAATGAACTTAACAATGTTTTCTTGCCATTTACAAGAAGCTCAAATGTCAGCAATATTCCCGGAACAGGCTTAGGATTATCAATTACAAAAAAATCTATTGAATTGCACGGTGGAAAAATAGAAGTGAAAAGTAAATTAAATAAAGGGACAAAATTCATAATTAAATTTCCGTTGAATGGTGAATTGAAATGAGTGAAAAAATTTTAATTATAGAAGATGAGCAGAATGTTAGGGATAATATAGAGATCCTTTTAGAAGAAGAAGGATATAATGTTTTTACAGCGGAAAATGGCAATAAAGGAATTAAACTTGCTAAGGAAATAAATCCTGATTTAATTATTTGTGATGTTATGATGCCTGTTCAGGACGGGTATGAAGTAATTAAATCGCTGAGTAGAAACTCCGAGACCTTTGGAATTCCTTTTTTGTTTTTAACTGCAAAAATCGGAGCAGACGAAATAAGAAAAGGAATGAATCTCGGCGCAGATGATTATTTGACAAAACCATTTAAAACTGACGACCTTCTCTGCGCAATTAAAGTAAGGCTAAGTAAGACTCAGAAAATTAAACAACTCAATAATAATAAACCATCTGAAAAAACTGATAAAAGAAAAACAGATATTAATGATTCAATTTTTGTAACTGTAAATAGTAAGCCGGTATTATTAAAAATAGCAGACATAAAATTGATTTTAGCTGATAATCAGTATTGCACAATAGTAACAGAAGAAGGTAATTATTTAGTCAGAAAATCTTTAGCAAGTTGGTCTGATATTCTACCAGAAAATTATTTTGTTAGAGTTCACCGTTCAACAATAATAAACGTAAATTATATATTGAAGATTGAAAAATGGTTTAAAGATTCTTTGAGAATCGTAATTAAAAATTACAAAAAGCCGGTTAATGTAAGTAAAAGATATGCTGCAAAATTAAAAGCCAACTTTATTTAATCCCGTTCACAACAAATATCTCCCGCTAACAACAAATTCAATTCGTTTACAACATAACCAGTAGATAAATGGTTGAAAAAACCTTTATTGCAATTGAAAACTTAAACAGCAGGTTAGTGATGAAAAAGCGTGTATTAATTGTAGAAGATGATTTTGTTATAAGACAGAATATGAAAGACCTTTTAGATTGGATAGGTTACAAATGTGAAACTGCGGAAAACGGTTTAATTGCATTAAAACTTATATCTGAATGTGATTATGATCTAATTATTACTGATTATAAAATGCCGTTATTAGATGGAGTAGAATTAATAAAAGTATTAAGAGAATCAAAATCTACTGAAGCAATTCCAATAATATTAATGAATACTTCATTTGATGAACCAGAGTTTACTAATAACGAAGATGAAAAAATAAATCTACTATTAACTAAACCGTTTGATGCAAAACTTTTAATTGATTCAATCAAAAATATTTTCTTAAACTAGTTAGTTGCTCCAAACAACAATAAAATTATTTTTTTGATAAACTAATGGTTGGGATTTCTTATTAAATTAATTATTTTTTCGCAATTCAAATTACAGTAATAAAGAAGAAATAATTGCGAGTTATAAAAATAAATCATCTCTGTTAACGTTAACTATTGGGAGGCTTAAATAGAGTACGTTCTATTTGAGCTTTTTTATTATGGTCGAAAAAATAATTAGTTGGAATCCCCCTGTAAACTGGATTAAAATTACTTCAATTGATGCTCACACAGAAGGTGAACCACTTAGAATTATTACTGCAGGATTACCTGAATTAAAAGGCAGCTCTGTTTTAGATTATCGTAGGTATATGAAAGAAAATTATGACAACCTTAGAACAGCTCTGATGTGGGAGCCTAGAGGACATGCGGACCAATACGGTGCTATAATTACACCACCATTTTCAAAAGTAGCAGATTTCGGGATTTTCTTTCTTCATAATGAAGGGTACAGCACAATGTGCGGGCATGCAATAATTGCAGTTACCAAAGTTGCTTTGCAAACCGGTATGGTTGAGAAAAAAGAGCCGCTAACAGAAATCAACATAGATTCGCCTGCCGGCTTAGTCACCTCTTTCGCAGAAATAAAGAATGGTGAAATCGGTAAAATATATTTTCATAATGTACCCTCTTTTGTTTATTTGTTAAACCATTCAATTGAAGTTGAAGGAATTGGAAATGTAACCTTTGACATAGCTTTTGGCGGGGCTTTTTATGCATTTGTAAAAGCAGATGAAGTTGGTGTTGAGATGACTCCCGATAACTATCGTGAATTAATTGAGAAAGGTTCAGCTATTAAAAATGCTGTAGTGAACAATTACGAAATTCTTCATCCGTTTGATAGCGATTTGAGCTTTCTTTACGGGACAATTTTTTACGGCGAACCAAAAGATTCAAATAACGACAGCCGCAATGTTTGCATTTTTGCAGAAGGTGAAGTTGACCGTAGTCCAACAGGCACGGGAGTTAGTGCTAGAATGGCGTTGCATTATGCAAAAGGGGAGATTGATATCAACGAACCTATGATAATTGAATCAATATTGGGTACAACATTTACTGCCAAAGTAAATAGCGTTACTTATTTTGATAAGTATGAAGCTGTAATTCCGGAAGTAAGCGGTACAGCACATATCACTGGTAAAAATGAGTTTTATATTGATCCAAATGATCCGTTAAAAGACGGATTTATTTTAAGATAAAAACGGAAGGAATTTATTATGCTGAAAAATCATCCAAAAGGAATTTGGACTTTGTTCTTTACTGAAATGTGGGAACGTTTTGGGTTTTATACTCTTATGGCTATTCTCGTATTATACATGGGAAATGAGTTTGGCTGGAATGATTCGCAGAAGGGTGATGTTTACGGGATCTTCCTCGGGATAGTTTATTTTATCCCCCTGTTCGGCGGTTGGCTTGGTGATAAACTTTTAGGGCAAATAAATACAGTACGAGCTGGTGCAACTTTTATGATGATCGGTTATGTGTTTTTGTTTTTGTCATCTGCAAATAATGCTGCGTACTTTTTTATCGGATTATTTCTGATTGCTTTTGGTACAGGAATTTTCAAAGTAAACATTGCTGTGCTTGTTGGGAATCTTTATAAAGATAAACCGGAACTAAAAGATGCCGGCTTCAATATTTTTTATATGGGTGTAAATGTTGGGGCGATGATTGCTCCCTTAGCAGCAACTTTAATTAGTTATCTTTGGGAAAGCTATAATATCTCCTTCTTAGCTGCTGCAGTAGGATTATTGTTGTGTTTAATTAATTTACAGTTTGGTGCTAAACGGTTATCATCCGTTGATACAAAAATGGCTTTAGCAGATGGCAATGATATCACTAAATCTGATATCCCCAAATCAGAAGAAAAAGAACGAATCCTTACTCTCGCAATATTATTTATGATTGTAATTTTCTTTTGGACTGCATTTTATCAAAATGGATTTGCACTTACACTTTTTGCTGAAAGATCAACTAAAGTTTATGACTTTCTCCGTCCCGAAACTTATCAGTTTTTCAATCCTTTTTTCATTTTGATTTTAACTCCACCTTTGCTTAGTTTATTCAGCAGACTAAATAAGAGAGGCAAAGAGCCGAGCACTCCGTATAAAATTTTTTACGGAATGATAATAACCGGAATAGCAATGTTGATAATGGTAATAGCATCATTACAAGGTGGGAATGATGATGCAAATAATATGACTCCGATGTGGTTAATCGGGACTTATTTAGTTGTTACACTTGCTGAAATTATGATTTCGCCAATGGGCCAATCTTATGTCTCAAAAATTGCACCGCCTAAAATCCAAGGATTGATGATGGGAGGCTGGTTTGCGGCTACAGCATTCGGAAGCTATGGCTCAGGTTTGCTTGGCAAGTTTTACAGCGACTTTGCACATCATGAGTACTTTTTAATTTTGACCGGATTGCTGATATTCTCAGCAATAATGGTTTTAGTGTTTATGAAAAAATTCAAAAAGTTTTCTTAAAGAATTTGAGAGGATAAAATGATAGTTCAAGAAAAAGTTAATCAAGCAAAAGAATTAGTAAAAGAATTTGATATTGATTGTTGGATAACATTCACTCGTGAAAGCCAAATTAACGGTGATCCGACTTTAGCGTTTTTGACTGGTGTTGATGTAACATGGCATTCTGCTTTTATTATTACAAAACCCGGAAAGGCAATAGCTATAGTAGGTAAATATGATAAAGCAACAATAGAAGATTTAAATGCTTATGATGAAGTTTATGATTTTGTTACTGGCTTCAAAGAACCATTTCACAAAGTAATGAAAGAATTAAATCCTGAAAAAATCGCGATCAATTATTCTGAAGGAAGTGAAATTTGTGATGGATTAACTTATGGAATGTATTTAACTCTGTTCAAAGCACTTGCAGAGATAAATATGGAAGACCGTTTAATCTCGGCTGAGAAAGTTACGTCTGCAATTAGAGAAAGAAAAACCGACATTGAAATTGCAAACATCAAAGGTGCAATCCAGATCACTGAAGAAATATTTGAACTTGTGCGCAACTACATAAAACCGGGGATGTCTGAAAAACAAATTGCTGATTTTATGAAACACGAAGTGGAAAAAAGAAATCTAGAGTTTGCATGGGAAGAAACCGTTTGTCCTGCTGTTTTTACTGGACCTGATACAGCAGCAGCACACTTCGCTCCTTCGGATAGAGTTGTTGAAAAAGGCCATATTTTAAACATGGATTTTGGTGTAAAGTACAATGGCTATTGTTCAGATATGCAAAGAACTTATTACGTATTGCAAGATGGTGAAACTTCTGCGCCTGAAAATGTTTTGCATGGTTTTAACACAATCGTAAAAGCTGTTGAAGATTCAAAGCAAGCAATGAAGATTGGAGTACAAGCAGTCGAAATTGATAAGGTAGCAAGGGATGTAGTGGTTAATAGCGGTTATGATGAATTCCCTCACGGCCTTGGTCATCAAGTAGGCAGATACTCCCATGACGGTACTGCACTGCTCGGCCCTGCTTGGGAAAAATACGCACAAAAACCATTTCAAAAACTTGAAGAAGGAATGGTATTTACTATAGAACCAAGATTAGATGTAAAAAACAGAGGAGTTGCAACAATTGAAGAAATGGTTGTAATGAGAAAAGATGGAGCAGAATGGTTAACATCCCCTCAAAAAGAAATTTGGCTTATAGGAGAATAAGTAACTAATTATTAACAATCACTAATAAAGGAGTTAAATGAAAATAGCCCGCAACACACTTTTGTGGTGTTCACAAAATAGTTGGATGAAAGCTAATATCCCCAAACTGGGATTTGCTAAAAGAGCTGTTAAAAAGTTCATGCCGGGTGAAAAAGCGGAAGACGCAATTAGGGAAGCAGAAGTATTGAAATCAAAAAATATTCATACTCTCTTCACACACCTTGGCGAAAACATTAACGACTTAAATGAAGCATCCGATGTAACTGAGCACTATCTGGAATTGTTGAGTGAAATTACCAAAAGTAATGCGGACTCAGAAATCTCGGTCAAACTTACACAAATAGGTTTTGATCTTTCCGAAGAAGAAACAATAAATAATTTTAATAGAATTGCCGACAAAGCTAAAGAAGTGAACAACATTGTTTGGATTGACATGGAGCAAAGCTGGTATGTTGACCGTACAATTGAATTCTATAAAAAAGCTAAAGAAAAATATGACCATGTTGGGCTTTGTCTGCAAGCATATCTTTATAGAACTGAAGAGGACTTAAAAGGTCTTCTCGAAATTTCTCCAATGATCAGGTTGGTGAAAGGGGCATATAACGAACCCGCCGATGTTGCTTACCCTAAAAAGGAAGACGTCGATAAAAATTATTTCGAACTCTCGAAAATAATGCTTGATGCTGTTGAACCTTATAATTTAAGGCCTGCTATTGGTACACATGACATTGTGATAATTAACAATTTGAAAAAGTATGCAATTGAACAAAACATACACAAAGATAAAGTAGAATTTCACATGTTATTCGGTATCCGTAACCAAACACAATTACAATTAGCAACTGAAGGTTTCAAGACATTTGTACTAATTAGTTATGGCGAGTTTTGGTACCCTTGGTATGTAAGAAGGTTAGCCGAGAGGCCGGCAAACATTTGGTTCGTAATTAAAAACATATTCACTAAGTAAAAAAGAGATGAAATGATAAAAGGAATTTTCCCACCAATCATTACTCCATTTGAGAAAGATGAAATCTCATTTGATAAGTTAAAAGAGAACATTGCTAAATGGAATAGCACAAAGATCAATGGCTATGTAGTACTAGGTTCAAATGGAGAAAGCGCATATTTAACAAACGATGAAAAGATAGATTTAATTAAATCTGTAAAAGAGAATGCTGATGAAGGCAAAGCAATTATTGCCGGTACAGGAAGCGATTCAATAAAGCAAACTATTGAATTGACAAACAAGGCTGCAGACGTTGGCGCTGAGTATGCTTTAATCTTAACACCGTTCTTTTATAATGCAGCAATGACTCATGAAGCAATGCTCTCTTTTTTCAATAAAGTTGCTGATGAAATAAAAATTCCTCTTTTAATTTACAACGTTACAAAGTTTACCGGAATTAATATCCATCCGTCAACAGTTACTGAATTAGCAAAACATGAAAACATTGTTGGAATAAAAAACAGTTCTGAAAATGTTGCTGAGTTGTCGCTATTCAAAAGTTCAACGGGTGAAGAGTTTTCGGTTATTGCCGGCACTGCATCCATACTCTATCCCGGGCTTTGTGTTGGTGCAGACGGTGGTATTCTTGCACTTGCGAACATTGCCCCAAATCAATGCGCTGAGATTTATGAACATTGCAAAAATGATGATCATGATTCTGCAAAAGCTTTACAAGCGAAACTTGTTGAAGCTAACAGAGCAGTTACCTCGAGATTTGGAGTTGCAGGATTAAAAGCCGCTTTGGAAATGATTGGTTACTTTGGCGGAAATCCAAGAAAACCAATGCAGCCATTAAGTGAAACAAACAAGACAGTACTAAAAGAAATTTTAATGAAAGCAGAAATTATAAATTCATAAAAGGAAATTATTATGAGTAAAAGTTTTTTACCTCCACAGAGAATTTTACACGGACCTGGTCCATCAAATATACATCCACGTGTTTTAGAAGCAATGGCAAGGCCAACAGTCGGTCATCTTGATCCGTTATTTGTTGAATTAATGGACGAAATAAAATCTCTTTTGAAATATGTATTCAAAACAGAAAACGATGTTACTTTCCCGATATCCGCTCCCGGTTCTGTGGGAATGGAAGCATGTATTGTAAATGTTGTTGAACCTGGTGATAAAGTCGCGGTTTGCATCAATGGTGTATTTGGCGGAAGAATGAAAGACATTATTGAACGCTGCGGTGGCATTGCTGTTCCGGTTGAGTTTGATTGGGGAACTGTAGTTGACACGAATAAAGTTGAAGAAGTTTTATCCACTGATAATGAAATTAAAGTGTTAGCGTTTGTGCATGCTGAAACATCAACCGGGGCAATGAGTGATGCTAAAACATTAGCTCAAATAGCTCAATCTCATGATTGCTACACAATAGTTGATACAGTAACAGCACTCGGGGGAATACCTTTGCTTGTTGACGAATGGGGACTGGACGCTGTTTATTCCGGCTCGCAGAAATGCTTGTCATGCCCGCCGGGATTGTCGCCTGTTACTTTCAATCAAAAGGCAATTGATAAAATTCAAAACAGAAAAACAAAAGTTCAAAGTTGGTTCTCTGATTTAAATCTGGTTCTCAGCTACTGGGGAAGCGGGTCAAAAAGAGCTTATCATCACACAGCCCCGATAAATGCTTTGTATGCGTTGCATGAATCACTGTTGATAATTCAAGAAGAAGGAATTGAAAGTAGTTGGGACAGACACAAAAAAAATGGTGATTATTTCTGCAGCAAAGTTAAAGAACTTGGCCTGGAACCTTTCGGAAAAGATGAAGAAAGATTACCACAACTCGTCCCGATCAAAGTACCCGAAGGAATTGAAGAAGCTAAAGTTCGTTCAATTCTGCTAAATGAATTCAACACTGAAATTGGTGCCGGGCTTGGTGCGCTAGCGGGCAAAGTTTGGCGTGTTGGTTTGATGGGATATTCCTCCAGCCGGGAGAGTATTGATAAATTAATTGAGGCATTAAAATACGCATTGAATAAATCTAAAGAATAATAAAGGGTGGTATGATGAAACACAGAATATTTTTATTTTCAACCCTATTAGTATTTTTTTCATTCACTTTATTTGCAAATTCAAATGAAGAATCTGAATTATACAAATGGTTAAAAGCCCAAGATGGCATTGAGGTACACGAAAAAAGTGTTGATTCTTCAATGTTTAGTGAAGCTTACAAAGTATATTTTTGGCAGCCGGTAGACCACAACAATCCTGATGGACAGAAATTTAAACAGCGGATTTACATTTCTCACATGGATAAAAACAAGCCGGTGGTTTTAAATCTTGCCGGATATGCAATTAGAAATACTACGATGGAATTAACAAAGATCATAGGCTGTAACCAAGTTAATATTGAACATCGTTACTTTGGAGAATCCGTGCCGGAACCATTTGACTGGCAATATTTAACTGTTTGGCAATCTGCTACTGATTATCACAGGATCATTGAGCTTTTCAAAAAGTATTATAAAGAAAAGTGGATTAGTACAGGTATCAGTAAAGGTGGTCAAACAACAATCTTTCACAGAAGATATTATAACAACGATGTTGATGCTTCAGTGCCATATGTTGCTCCGCTTAATTTAGAAGAAGATGATAGAAGAATTTATACTCATCTTGAAATCATTGGGTCAAAAGAATGCCGTGATAAAATTTTAGCTTATCAAAAAAAGCTGCTCAAAAATAAAGCCGAAATTATTCCGTTGATGAAAGCATATGCAAAAGCTAATGACAAGTCATTTGATTATTTGGGTTACGAAAAGGCTTTTGAGTATGTTGTTTTGGAATACAATTTTGCTTTCTGGCAATGGCAAGGCCCGGATTGTGATGTAATTCCGGGAGAGGGGGCAACAGTTGGTGAATTATTTGATCATTTGAAAGATAAGCGCTCGTTCAATTATGTTGAGGACAGCAACTTCGGCAGACTGAGTCCTTTCTTTTATCAAGCATTTACTGAAATCGGGTATTATAATTATGATACAACACCTTTCGAGGGATTGCTAGATTATGCGCAGGAAGGGACTAGCCGCATATTTGATCCTTCCGGTGCTGATATGAAATTCAATTCTAATGTTATGCTGGATATCAGAAATTGGCTGCGGACAAACGGAAACAATATGCTTTACATTTACGGCGAATACGATCCGTGGTCTGCTCCGGCAGTAGGACTAACCGGCAGAACAAATTCGATTGTTATGTTTCATCCAAAAGGTAACCATAAAACCAGAATTAAAAGCTTTTCTAAAGAAGATCAGCATTACATTTTCTCGAAGCTGGAAGAATGGCTGGAAATTGAAATTGATTACGAGTTTGAATAATTTTTAATTAGAAGCATTATGGGGCAGAATTAGTTTAAATTCTGTCCCGACATTTTTTTTACTTTCTACAGAAATCTCTGCTTTAATCAGCTCACAATAATTTTTTACCAATGACATCCCAAGTCCGTTGCCGTCAAACCTTCTTGTATACCCCTGCTCTTCTTGAGAGAATGGTTCAAACAAGAAAGGAAGATAATCTTCTGAAATACCTTGACCAGTATCTTTAATTTTGACTACGAGCTTTTCATCATTAAAATCAGAAATAGTAACTGATATCTCACCTACATCAGTATATTTAATCGCGTTGTCAATTAGGTTTGCCCAAATTTGACTTAAAGCATATTCGTCTGATAAAATTCTTCTGATATTTGTATCAATCTTAAAATTAAGCAGAAGCCCTTTTGTGTTAGCTGTACCCCGATACTCTCTGGTTAGATTTTGTAATAATATTACAGGATCAATTTCTTTAATAAGAAGATTATAAGTGCCGAGTTGAAGTTCCGACATATTCAGAATTGAATCAATTGTTCTGGTGACTCTCTTGGTTGCATTGCGAATACTATGAAAGCAAATATCCAAATCTTCGTTGTCAAAGTCTTTTGTGATTTCTTGAAGCAGCAAAGTGAAGTTTAAAATTGAATTCACCGGGCTTCGAATTTCATGTGACATTTGTGCTAAAAACTCAGACTTCAGTTGATTCGCTCTTACAGCCATCTCTTGCGATTTGATAATTTCAGCCATCATTCTTTTTCGTTCACTTATATCGCGCCAAGCTGTGTGAATAATGTCTCTGCCTTGAAAAGGAATAATTGTAAGCGAAACTTCAACAAAAAAATCTTCTCCGTTTGCTTTGCGGTGAACCCATTCAAATCTATGGCTGCCGTTCTTTTTTGCAATCTCCATCATCTCTTCCGCTTTTTCAAAAGAAGGTCTGCCGTCAGCCTGAAAAGGTGGGGAAAGCTTTGAGGGGTGTGTATTTCTTAGTTCATTTTTGGAATTGTATCCCAGCATTTTTAATGTAGAATCATTGCAGTCAACAAAAACATTTTTATCGATTATTAGTAAAGCATCCCTTGATCTTTCAAATAGAGTTCTGTACTTCTGTTCGCTTTCGGTTAATTCTTGAGTTTTAACTTTTAGAAGTTTCTCAGTTTCTTTTCTTTTGCTGATATCGTTCGCAATTCCAAGGTAGCCATTAATTTGGCCATTGCTGTCATATAATGCAGTGATTGTCAACAATACTGGAATTTGTGTCCCATTTTTATGGATGAAAGTCCACTCGTGTTCATTTTTTAACCGGTATTTTGATTTCACTATAAAGACTTCAAATCCGGTCGGAACATCAATGTCTAATTCCATTGCAAATTGATTCCCCCGTATAACTATTTCTTCTTTGTCATGAAAAAAGACGGGGGTTTCTTTACCGATAAGTTCTTCCGCCGAATAGCCTAATAAATATTCCGCTGCAGGATTAAAAGATTTGATTATTCCGTTTGTTTTAGTGGTTATTAAGGCATTACCGGCGTTTTCAACAATAGTTTTATGAAGTTCGGTAAGATAACGCAGTTCTTCTTCTTTTTTGTATTCGCTAATATTACTCATATTTTCACACACCGTATCCTATTATTGTATATTCGTAAGAAAATACGAAATATTTAATTCTAATAATGAAATAATTTATTTAGAGAGGAAATAGAATTAAATTTTCTTTTCTGATCAAGAAATTTCATATTTAAACATCTTTATTATGATAAGAAGGTAGAAACATGAAAATTGCAATCAATCAAATTCCTTATGACTCCGGACATTACAACAAACGAATGGGAACAGGCCCCGTTCATTTAATAGAAAACGGTTTAGTTGAAAATTTGCTGGCAACCGGACACGAAGTAAAGCTAAACCAATTGAAACTTGAAAAAGAATTTGTTACAGAAGTTGGTGCAGTATTGGAAGTGCAGCACAAATTAAGCCGTCAAATTGCTGAAGATAGAAATAGCGGTTACTTCCCGGTTACACTTTCCGGCAACTGTAACTATTCGGCATTCGGGAACCTGTCCGGTAAAAACAGAACCGGCGTAATTTGGTTTGATGCGCACGGTGATTTTAACACTCCCGAAACAACACCCTCCGGATTTTTTGACGGAACATGTTTAAATGCAATAGTAGGCAATTCGTGGAAAGCGGTTGTAAATAATATGAATGATTTTACACCCGTGCCCGAAGAAAATGTAATATTTATCGGTGCACGTGATTTGGATGAAGCCGAAGCAGAATTAATTGAAAACTCAAAGTGTGAAACAGTAAGTGTTGATGAACTTTCCGGCAGCAAGTTAAATGAACAATTAGATTTATTAAAAAACAGAGTTGATGATTTATACATTCACATTGACATGGACGTTTTGGATGTAAACGAATTTAAGGCAAACCATTACGCAGTGCCGAACGGATTAACAGTTGAGCAACTCAACGAAGTTGTTAAACTTGCGAAAGAAAAAATAAAAATTTCTGGAATTGGTTTTGCGTCTTTTGATGCAGCTTACGATACTGATAATAAAGCTGTGAAGATTGTTGAGGAAGTGATTAATCAAATTGACTAACGAAATTGTTGATAATGTGTGTTAATGAGAAGTAAGCTATGAGAAAATATTTTTGATTGCTAAAATCGTAGTATTTTTTTCTGATATTTTAATTGTTCTGGCTAGAAGTAAATCAAATAAGTTTAGTAGAGAACTTAAGTTCTGTAAAAATTCCCAAAATAATGAATCTAAAATTTCGAAATCTAATTTGTCCGAATTCTCAACATATGTTACAATTTTTATGTAATTGTCTAACAACTGTAAAGAGTAACGTTTATAATGTGTAATTATGTAAGTGAAGTTGTAGTTCAATTGTGAAGCTTCGTCATCTGAAATAAAGGTGACATCATTTTTGATTTCTTCTTGCATAGTTTTTAAATCTTTAGTCGAGATATATAAGAAATCGCCACTCTTATTTTTTAATTGATGATAAAAATTTAGAACTCTCTTCCGATAGTTAATGTAATTTTCGGATTTCACAATATTTTCTCTTGTATGTTTACACTTAGTTTCAACCATAATTAAAATTTTATCAACGATATTTAATCTAGAGTACTGATGAATAACGTTAAGTGAAATGTCAATGTTAAAAGTCTTGATCAAAGTAAGGCTTTTATTATTTACAAGATTTCTACGGTGATCATATTCTAAATATGCTCTCAATTTCGTAAGTATTATTTTTTGTTTTTTTGCAATACGAAAGTTTTCTTTGAAGTATACTCCCAAAATTGCACCTATTATACCTATCGATATAGATAAAATTTCTAGTTCCATGAATTTTAAATAAAATAAAAAGATAACCAATTTAAAATTAAAAAATATTTTAGTAATGATAACTAAATAGTTTTATGCCTATTCCAATTTTTATTTATTTTGGAATAAATCTCACCTTCACTTTGTCTAACCATTTGAAGGATCACAAAAAAGGAAAAAATTATATAGAAATTTGTACTTTTGTTTTAGTGCTGTTTGAAAAAGCTGAGATTGTCATTGCGAGCGAAGCGCGGCAATCCCGGTTTTGAGATTG
>JANQIV010000012.1 GCA_028282005.1 Melioribacteraceae bacterium
CTTAACATTAACAAAATTGATATTGTCCGTCTTGCCAAGGAAATAACCTCGCTGTTTGAATCAATTGCCGGACAAAAAAAGATAGAACTTACATTTAATTCGGAAATCAATTCTTTTGAGTTGTATTGCGATCTCGACAAATTGGAAAAAGTTTTTGTAAACCTATTATTCAATGCTTTTAAATTCACTAATGCTAACGAAAAAATTTCTGTTAATGTTAGAAGAGAAAGTCAGGATGATAAATACCCGGAAGATTATGCGATTATTTCAATAAAGGATACGGGCATTGGTATTTCTAAAGATAAATTGGCAAATATCTTTGATCCTTTTTATCAGGCAGACAACTCAACAAAGAGAAAGCATGAGGGTACTGGTATTGGATTATCAATTGCAAAAGAGTTTATCGATTTGCACGGCGGTGATATTAATGTGAAAAGTAAAGCTGGTTCTGGTACGGAGTTTATTGTTGAGTTACCTTTGGGCAAAGAACATCTAAAATCAAAAGAGCAGAATGAGTTTTTTGAAATAGAACAATTGAATGTAGAATCTATAAAAGATAAATATATCGAGGAAGATGCTTTACCGGGAAATGAAATTAGGACGAAAGCAAAAGAAGGTATCACGAATGATGCGAACTTAATTCTAATAGTTGAAGATAATCCCGACGTTAGGTTTTACATAAAAGATTATCTGAAAGGACAATATACTATTGTTGAAGCAGAAAACGGCGCAGAGGGTATAAATAAAGCAAATGAAATTATACCGGATTTGATTATCAGCGATGTTATGATGCCCGAAATGAACGGGTTTGAATTCTGTAAAAAAATAAAGTCCGATATAAAAACCAGCCATATCCCGGTAATTTTATTAACGGCAAAAGCAAGCGATGAAAGTATAATTACGGGCCTGGATAAAGGCGCTGATGATTACATAACCAAACCGTTCAATGTTCACATCCTTTCAGTTCGTGTAAAAAACTTAATTAAGCTGCGTCTGCAATTACAGCAAAAAATAAAAAACGATTTACTACTCCAACCTTCCGAGATTAAAGTATCTTCAGTTGACGACAACTTCCTCAAAAAACTGCATGATATAATAGAAGAAAATATTTCAAATCCTGATCTGAGTATTGAAGAACTGAGCGAGAAATTTTTTATGAGCAGAATTCACCTGTTCAGAAAAATCAAAGCGTTAACTGGAGAATCGCCTAGTTTATTTTTGCGCTCATATAGATTAAAACGGGCAGCACAGTTATTAAAACAAAAAAGCGGTAATATTACAGAGATTGCCTTCCAGGTCGGATTCAGCAATTCAGCTTATTTCACAAAATGTTTTAGAGAACAATTCCATCAAACCCCTTCCGATTTCATGTCTTCTTAGTCCATTTTCAAAGAAAACATCCGATGTAACATTGTTAACAAAATTGGAAGCATCTGTTATATAATTCATTTTATCCTTTTCGTTTATTGCCTGCCGAATTTTCGAAAGTTCACATAATCAGCAAAAGTTAGAACTTGTTCAATTAAGGAGGTGATAAAACTAATGCCGAATTTCATTATTGAAGAAATTGAAGCAAAGAAGATGGCTGGCTTTATAATTATCACAGGCATCATAAATATTCCGGAAATGGCTATTAAGAAAAAGACCTACTCAGATTACCC
>JANQIV010000015.1 GCA_028282005.1 Melioribacteraceae bacterium
TAATCATAATCATTCTGATCCTTATTATCATCATCATCACTATCGCCTTCTGAGTCGCTTTCTGAGTCGCTTTCTGAATTACTTTTTGAATCGCTTTCTGAACTGTTTTCTGAATCACTTTCATCAGCGGACGAATCGCTATCGTCAAAAACATTATCACTTCTAGCTTTTTTCTTAATAGGTTTTTCGGGCTTAGTTAAATTTACATTTGGAATAAAAGCTCGAGTACTTTTTGTATTTCCATTATTATTTGAATGAAACACAACATCTTCATTTACCTCATCAAAGAACGGAGCCATACCATTTGACTCGTTCTGAAACAGATTGCAAATTTCTTCGTTAGTTAACATTGGATGAGTGCCTAGATTCATTTCAGAAATATTGACGTTTGAAACATTTGAAATTTCATTATTGTTTTCACTTTGTTCATTTTCTTCTCTAATGGCTGCTTGGTATCTTTGTTGAAGTACTCTAAAGGTACCTTCAGTGGACAATCCACGTTTATTTAATTCTGAAATTAAAAACTCCTTGTACTCAGGATCAACCATGAATTTAGAACAGAGTAAACTTTCAATAAGCCCAAAATTCGTTCAAACAGAGTCTTTTATTTTTTCAGAAAAAGTTCAGTTGGTCTTCAATCAAGAAAATCTATCAATATTTTATTCCAGAAACTTCAGTTGATTTTCGATCAAAAGCTACGATGTTTCTCTATAAAATATAAACTTAAAACTTATCCAAAATTATGAGTAAATTCAGTGAAAATATTAAATGAGTAAAAAATCATTATGCTTTCATGATGAGTCTCTAATTTAAAGGCATCAATTAGAAGAAAAACTTCAGGCTTTTACTAAGTCCTTAATAATATCATTGTTGTTATTAGTTCCTTCAGTGTCTCAGAAGTTATCAACTAAGGATCATATGTTTCTGCAATAGTTTTTCATTTATATGAGTCATGATTTATTAACCAAAATTTTTCAAGTTGTTGTCTTTATCTTTCATTTTAGAAAGGAGTCGTTAATAATATCATTGTTCATATTAGTTCTTTAATTGCTTGCAATATTGGTAAATCAAACACTTTTGATTTGAATCTTTTCTTATTAGTTCAATCTTTTCTTACTTCTTCAGTTGTCTTTATCTTTCACTTTAGAAAGAAGTGGTTAATAATATCATTCTTCATATTAGTTCTTTAATTGCTTGCAATATTGGTAAATCAAACACTTTTGATTTTAATCTTTTCTTATTAGTTCAATCTTTCCTTACTTCTTCAGCTTATAGTTAAGAAGGAAAATCCATTGACCATAAGAGTCTTCAGTTTACAATTAAACAGGAAAATTCATTGACCACAGATAGCAGGTATTAAAACAGAGTTAGTATGCTTCTCCCTAAATGACAGCTCAGCCGAAAAGTACTTTTCTAAACTTACCCCACTAAAAAACCAAAACAACGTTTGAAATTAAATAATATTACCTCTAACGTGAATATAGAATGCACTGTAGTATCCTGAAATCAATAGTATTAGGCAAAAGGAAAGTTACTTAATGAGTCGCTTCCTTCTCGGTCGATTCCTTCTTTCTCAATAAATTTAGAGATCATAATTCGTAACGTTACAAAATTTCTTAATCTTACGTTAAATTTAACCTAAAAAATTCACTGTAAATTCAGTAATGTTAAAGTAAAATTTTAACATTTAAAATCGTGATTCCGATTCACTTTTAAAGCGGATTTGCCTACTGAAAAAAAGGCGCTTCGCGCCTTTCTGAAGTAGCTCCTGCG
>JANQIV010000254.1 GCA_028282005.1 Melioribacteraceae bacterium
AAAGTTTCCGGGCCTCCGAAATAAAACCATTTATAAACGGGAAGACTTCGCCACGAAGTCATAAAAGAAGACGACAACCTCAATGTGTGTATTTGGGAAAAGGTATGATACCAATCGAATGAAGCATCAAATTTGCTGTAGCCAGCGTCAGAGCCAAGTGTTTTACTGCTTAGCTCAACATTTGCGTTTACCTCAATACCGTATTTCGGAATTAGTCTATCATCAAGTAAATCAAGCCTGAATCTGCCGAGCAATTGTACAAGGTTATCTTTCCAATCCGGAAATTCAATATCAGAGTTGGGCGGAGCTATGTCGGCAGTAATATTCATAAATTCACGGTTGTAAAGAACTTCTAAATTTAAGAACCTGGCGAGAGGTAATCCAAATCCTGCACCCACCGACCATGACCTGTCGCGGTATTGTGCAATCTTTCCTCCTTCGGAATAAATGTTTACAGGAAGGCTTTTGTGGTTTAATTCAATCAAAGGATAAACAGGCAAATCAAGATAACGGGATGGATATAGAAATTTAGTGTGAAATCTTGTCAAGCCCGAGAACTGAAGTTCACTTTCTACTCTTAGTCCTTCATAAAAAAAGTTGTTTATGTTTACGCCTACTAATCCAACAAGTTTATGAAAAGGATCATAACGCAATCCGATGAACATATTGCGGAGTGATTTCTCTTTTACGTTTATTGTTAATTCTATACTGTTATTATCTAGTTTATCAATATCATAAGTTATCAATTCAAAAAAGCCAAGTCCGAACAATTCGTTTATACGTTCTTCTAACTCTTGACGATTAAAAGGTTCACCCGGATTTATTCTCAATAAATTATATATGAAAGAAAACTCGAGGTTTTCGTTCCCTGTAATATTTACGCGGTGAATAACCCCTTCTGTCTTCTTTTTAAATTGTGTTGAATTAACAAAATCATATTTGCTTAATTGATTCCTCAATTCAACCAGCGCATCAATATTTTTATAAGCTGCTTTAGTTCCCCTATCAATTATCAGTTTAATTCTTTCACTGTCAAAATCACCTAAAGAAAAACCTTCAATGTCCTGTTCAATATAAATGTCGGTCAAGTTAATATTTCCTTCCAGTTTTTCCTTCCGCGGAATATCTGCTATCCTATCGATAATATTAAGAAGGTTATCATATTCTTCTTTGCTGTATTCGGGAAATTTTAATCTCAAGCCGATAACTATATCGGCACCCATTTCTTTTACTACGTCAACAGGATAATTATTTATTATTCCGCCGTCTACTAAAAGAGAATCCCCGTATTCAACCGGGGTGAAAATTGTCGGGATAGACATTGATGCACGAATAGCTTGTACCAATGAGCCTTTACCGAGAACAACTTCTTCACCTGATATTAAATCAGCAGAAACAGATCTGAACGGAATAGGTAGATTATCAAAATCTTCATAATCCTCATAAGGGTGCATATAGTGCAGAAGCTCCATCATTACGTTTTGTCCTGCAACCAAACCTTGAGGAATAGTTGGTGTGAAACCTTTAAGATCAAGAGTAATTTGATGCCTTCCGGAAAATTTCTTTTCAATGTAAGGCATTAGATCGCGTGAGGGCTTATCACTGAAAACTTGTTCCCAGTTAATATTACTCGTGATTGAATCAAGCTTACTGCCGGAATAACCAATAGCATAGAGCCCTCCTGTTATTGCTCCCATACTTGTTCCTGCAATGTAGTCGATAGGTATTCCGAGTGAATCAAGAATCTTCAATACACCGATATGAGCGAAACCAAGTGCAGCACCGCCCGATAATGCCAATCCAATTTTCGGCCTTTGGGATGAATCTTTATCAAACTTTTCAATCCATTCAAATTTTGTTTGAGAATTTACAATAACAAAAAAAAGAACGCTTAATATGAAAAGTTTGTATTTCATCTTTTAACTTGGCCTGCCCTCATAAAAATAATTACCCAAACCTACTGTGAATACAAAGCATCCGTAAATAGCATGTTCAAATGCTGCAGTAAAAAGTGAATTGCTTTTTCTGTATGTAATTGTAAATAAGAAGCCCCCTATCAAAGAAAGTATTACTGCAATATAGTTATCAAAAATGATGTGAAGAAACGAAAATGCTAAGGAGCTGATTACTATTTTAACTTTTTCGCTGGTAAATAAATTTCTGTACCTGTGAAACATAAATGTTCTGTAAACAAGTTCTTGGGGATAGGCAGACAAAATGGGATAAAGGATCATTACCATTGTCCAAATAAAAATTCTTTCGCGGGGAAAGATGAACAAAAGCTCCGGCTGAATAATTAATGTTATAATTACAAGCCCGGCTGCTGCAGGAATAAATCTTAATAAAATTTTCTTGACATGTTTTTTGAATACTTTGGCATTCCACAAATCTTTTTTATTGAAAGATTTATCTGCCAGCAAAACAAAGAGGCAGAAAAGCGTCATAGCAATTAAAGCTGGAATTTTAGGCAAAGGAAATAATTCGAGAAAAGGAATTATCGGTAAAAAGATAAACAACACAGTAAATTCAACAGCAAGGTAGATTTTGTTGCTGCTCATAAATTGTCGCTGTATTGTTCAGAATAAGAAAAATCTATATCCAAAATTGATTTTGGGTCAATTCTCTTTGTATACCACATTACGCTCCAGTGCAAGTGCGGCCCGGTTGACCTTCCGGTTGATCCAATCTCACCAATCTTCTGCCCTTTCTGTACAAACTCTCCTTCTTTAACGTCCATTTGACTTAAGTGAAGATATCGGCTCGTTAAACCTTGTCCGTGATCAATTAAAATAAAATTGCCGGCGTAATAAAAATCATCTGCTGTAAAAATTACTTTGCCGTCAGCCATAGAGTAAACAGGGGTGCCTGTTGGCATTGCAATATCATAACCATTATGCGGACTCTTAGGGGTTCCATTTAAAATTCTCTGACTGCCGAAAACACCTGTCACTCTGCCGCCTTTTACCGGACGAATAAAGCCATCGTCAAAAAGTGCCGAATCAATTTTGCCGATTTCTTTTTTTGCCGCGTTAAACTCATTTCTTTCACGAACAATTCTATTCATCTGACTTTGCGGTGCAGTAACTTTGCTTTGATCCATATTATTAATTCGCTGGATTTTATATTTTCTTTTTTTGAGCTGTAGAGTTTTCACTTCAACATCACCGTTTTCGTATTTCACTTTCAGAAAATGTTTACCTTTTGCGTCACGGTCAAAGCCCAAAGTGAAAATCCCTTTTTCGTCGAGCTGAAGAATTTTCTCGTCCAGCATTACCTGTTTAGCATTTTCAGCAATTCCAAACATTACGGTGCCGGGTTTTGCGTTACCAAATAACTGCAAGTTTTGGGCGAATGATAAGTTTATTAAAAAGATCGAAAGAACAATTGATAAGACGGTTTTATTCATAATTTTATTCCTATGTCAAAAATAAAAGTAGTGTCATTCCGGTGATCTTTTGAGCCGGGATCTAATCTTTTGGATTCCCGATAAATCCGCCGCGGAATCCAGGAATGACAGCAAAATATTTTGTCAGTCTGAGCCTGTCGAAGACTGACTTCTACTTAACTAAACTCACTTCGACAAGCTCAGTGTGACTTTCTATTCTTCTGTCATTGCGATCCCGACATTGTCGGGAGAAGCAATCTCAAATTGCAGATCACCGCGTCATTTCACCTGTCCGCCGAACTACGTTATTAGGAAGGCGGGTTCCTCGTGATGACAAGATCAAACAACAATTAAGCCACATAGTAATTTGGCAAAATTAAAGAACAAATATGTTAAAGAATTATAAAATTGTATACGATTTACTTATTTTAAAAATTCAAAAACTCTAACATAAATAAAATTTGAGATCTATATGAACTACCCAAAAATATTATTTATTTTAACATTTTTCACAATATCAAGTTTCGTTATGGCACAAGAAATTAAATTTGACGATTATTTTGAAAATCACACAATGCGCATCGATTACCATCACACCGGTGATTCTAAAACTGAAATTGTATCAATTGACCAAATCTATAAATATGGGATTTGGGCAGGCAAAATAAATAAATTGATCGATGAATTTAACAACGGTGCGTATTATTATAAAATTTATGATTTAGAATCCGGCAAACTAATTTACTCAAAAGGCTTCGACAGCTATTTCAAAGAATATCAGCTCAGCGGCCCGGCATTAGATGGAGTTATCAAAACTTTTCACGAGTCGGCGATTATCCCTTACCCTAAAAAGAAAATAAAATTTGCTTTGAACAAAAGAGATAAATACAACAAGCTGAAAGAAATCTGGGCAGCAGAAATTGATCCGGCTGATATTATGATTAGCAGGCAACAATTTTTAGATAACGAAGTAAAAGTTTTCAAATCACATTACAGCGGCGACCCGCATACAAAGGTTGATGTTGCGATAATCGG
>JANQIV010000043.1 GCA_028282005.1 Melioribacteraceae bacterium
AAAATCACCATTATAACTGCCATTCATTTGGGCCGTTAAATCGCCGGTAGACATTGTATTTAATACATCCGCACTTTCTTGAATTGGTTCTACAAAAGCTTCCAAAGTATTGTTGAAGCCGTCTACAATTTCTTTATAACCGCCATTAAATTTATGAGCATCACCTCTATATTTCAAATTTCCTTTTAACGCTTCGTCAGTCATGTAAGCGGTTTCGTCTTTTAAGTCTTTGAGAGACTGTATAATTTTGTTCACGGAAGGAGTGATTTCATCATTATCATCAAGTTTTCTAACATTCACTTCAAGATTGCCATCGGCTACATTGTCCATTGTTGTTACAATTTCTTGCAGTGAATTAGCAAAAGAATCCATTGCAATACCCATCTGGCCAATTTCATCTTTTGAATCTAAATTCAATCTAGTTCCGAGTTTTCCTTTCCCGAGCTCTTGCATCATATTGTTTGCTTGTAAAACAGGCTTAGTTACCGAATTACTGATTACCAAAGAAAACATAACACCTATTGCTATTGCTACAATGCTTATGATTATTACAATTGATGTTCCTCGAACATTAGCAGCTTGCAGCTCCGGCCCAAGAGTATCTTGTCTATCTTTTATTTCAAGTTTTAAATCTTCAATTTGTACAGCTACTTCAGGACCAATTCTGTCAAGAGTACCTTCAATTATTGTATTTCTATCAAGTATTATATCAACTACTCTTCCAAATCCTTCTCTATACTTTTCTGTATTTTCTTTTACTGAAGAAGGTAATCTTTCCAAAAATTTATTGAGTAACCCAAATTCACTTTCTACTCTTTGCACATGACTCATTTGATTGTCTTCCAAGAATTTCATAACGTACAATCTAACCAAAAGCATATGTTTAACTGCATTAGCAGCATTTGTATTACCTTGGTTCATTAAAGGACTAAGCTGCTCATTTACAATGTGTAAACCTACTTTAGCTAATATGTTATTAACTAAGTTATTTCTTTCCTGCATTATTTTTACAACTTTACCAAATCCTTCTTCGTATTCAATTAGCTCTTTTGCAACGTTACTAACCATATTTTTATGGTCAGGATTATTCAAAGATTCTTCTGCTTGATTAACAAACTCTTTTACCATACCAAATCTTTGTTCAAAATCCGGTAAATATTTTTCATCACCATTTTTGAAGAAGTTTTTCGCAGCAATTCTAGCGTCAAGCAAATTAGCTTGCACTCTGCCAGATAAATTTGTATTTCTAGCTGTTTGCCTGTATTCAATAAAACCATCAGTTGATGAAGAAATTGTGGAATAAGAAACGTAACCTACAACAGCTAACAAAGTTAAAACAACAAAAAACCCCCCAAGTATCTTTTTCTTAATACTAAGACTCTTAATATACTGACCCATACTCGTCCTCTTTTTTATGTTAACGAAATTTTAAGTTTAACGTCACACTATCGGTATAAGTACTGATACATTTATCGAAATGAGATAAGAACTACTAGAAAAGAGATAAAAGGATTTTTTTTGGCGATGAAGAATACATACTATCTTATTATCAAAAATTTAAGTTGCAATCAAAGTCTAAACATCATTTTTAATTAAATTTCACATTCTTTTTGCAAAAGATATTACATCTAATCATAAACTAATTAGATAAAATCACAGCCCTCTGATTAATAAGCAATTAACAACTTTTTATAATCCCTCAAAAAAAACTTAAGTATTTATACTGAATGCTATAGGGTTATTTTCTAAATTTCCAAAAATATTTGAATAACTTTGTTATTTCTGCTGGGTAATTTGCAGAGATGCTTTATAAGCATCTCTGTATAATAGGAGAAAATTTAATGGCTTAACAACTTTCCATTGTTTTTCACATGGAATTCACCGGATAATTGTGATCTATTTGTATCGAAATCTATCCTAAATTGCCCAACTAATCCCTGTAATCTCTCAGTAAGCTGATTTAAGTCTTCAGCAGCACGTGCTATTTGTTGGGTGCCTGAAGCTGATTGATGAGATACCGAACTAATCGATTCGATATTTTTACCTATCTGCTCTGCGGCTGTGGATTGTTCCTCTGAGGCTGTTGCTAATTGGCTTATCTCTGCATCCACATCTTTAGCACTTTGCAGAATTGAGTTTAACGAATCTTCTACTTCATTGGTT
>JANQIV010000141.1 GCA_028282005.1 Melioribacteraceae bacterium
ACTGCATTAATTTTGTCAGCTCGCAATCTCATATTTTTCATACCATGTCCTACTTTAAATTCTTTTTCTTCGAAAATTGACCCGTTGTCTTGAACTAATAATGAGTACTTATTTTCGCTTAATTTAAGATCAATTTTTACTTGATCTGCATTTGAATGTTTGGAGATGTTGTTAACTGCTTCCTTCAAAATCAAATACAAATTTTGCCTGAAAGAAATAGGGGCTTTTTTGGCGGAGTCAAAACCTGAAGAATAAAATTCAACATTAATTTCTTTATCGGAAAGAAGGCCGTAAGTGAAGTCTTTCATTTTATTAAGCATACTTTCAAAGCTGTCGTTTCTCGAATCAATTGACCAAACAATATCAGACATTGTACTAACAGCGTACCTGCTCATTTCTGAAATTCTCTCAAGGCTTTTGTTAGCGGTTTCCGATTGAACTTCTTGTTTGGTGATATCCGCTTTTAGAGCAAGTTTTGTTAGAGTTGATCCGATATCATCGTGAAGGTCACTAGCTATACTCATTCTTAATCTTTCCAATTCAAGTATTTTATTGATTTTGTATCTCACAAATGAGTAAACAAGAACTCCGGCTGCTAAAACTAGGAGTGAGTAAAACCACAAGGTTTGCCAAAAAGGTGGAAGAATAATTACCCGGATTGGCTCTCTCTCGTTATTCCAATAACCGTTTTCGTTAGATGCTTTTACCCTAAAGTCGTACTTTCCCGGTGGCAGGTTTGTATAAGTGGCTTTACGTAATTTATTATCAGTGCGGACCCAGTCTCTGTCAAAACCTTCCAATTTATACATGAATTTAATTTTTGAAGGCCAGGTATAGTTTAATGCTGAAAAGGTAAATGAGAAGATATAATCCGTATAATCAAGTGTAATTTGGTCAGTAAAATTAATATGTTTTTCAAGGAATGTAGAATCTTTTGGTGAAATAGATTGATCAAAAACTTCAAAACCGGATATTACAACAGCAGAAATTTGCGTATTATCTTGTACATTGCTGGGATAGAACTCAGTTAAACCGTTGGACCCTCCAAAATAGAATTTTCCACTTTTCCCTTTGTGGTAATTATTGATTTCAAAATCGTTCCCCTGTAACCCATCCTCAAAATTATAATTTTTAAAATTACTCCTCTGCGGATCAAATTTACTTAGTCCCCTTTTTGTACTTACCCATAGATTCTCATTTTCATCAATTAAAACTCCGTAAATAATATTTCCAGGCAAACCATCATTAACTGTATACTGTATAAGATTTTTTGTTACAGGATCAAATTTGGTTAACCCGGCTTCTGTTCCAAGCCATAAATTATTCTGGTAATCCATAGCAATTGAATATACTCTTTTAATGGTGGTGTTATTCACCGGTTGAAGCAAATATCTGCTAAATGTTTCAGTCTCTTTATTAAAGTAATTCAGCCCTCCATTTTCTGTTCCAATCCACAAATTGGTTTCCCGATCTTCACAGATTGCTAAAACAGTATTTTCGCTTATACTATTCGGGTTGTCCTTATCATACAAATATCTCGTAAATGTTTTCGATTCTTTATCAAATTTGTTCAGCCCGCCACCGTCGGTGCATACCCATAGTATTCCTTGGGAATCTTCAAATAACCATTGGATAACATCATTGCTAATACTTTTTAGATTACCCGGAATATTTTTATATTTTGTAAAGGTTCCGGTTCTTTTATTAAAACTATTTAATCCTCCCCCGTAAGTTCCCGCCCATAAGTTCTGTTCGCTGTCAATTAAGATTGATAATATATTGTTATGACTTAAACTGGAAGGATTATTGGGCTCATTTACATAATTTCGAAAGGAATCTGTTTTTCTGTCGTAATAAAACAAACCTCTATCTTTAGTGCCAATCCATAAATTTTCATTATCGTCTTCAGAAACACATGTTAAATTATTAGTGGTTAGATTTTTATTATAAAACTTATCATATACAATAAACGCTTCTTTGTTTTTATTAAACTTATTGATTCCACCATCCCTTGTGCCGATCCAAATAATGTTGTTTTTAGAAATGTAAATGCTTCTTATAAGGTTGGTACTTAAACTGAGTATGTTATTTTTTTGATGGGAGTAGTTTATACTAATACTTGTTTCAGGGTTAAATTTGCTTATGCCGTCATAACTTCCTATCCAAAGTAAACCGTCATTATCTTCGGCAATCGTAAAAATCAAGTTGCTGTTAACCGCGTAATTCGTTTTTTTATAAACTATAAAATTGTCGTTTTCCCTGTCAAATCTATTTAATCCGTTTTTCGTTCCAAACCATAATCTTTGTTTAGAATCCTCATATATGCTTAAAACAATATTATGGCTTAAACTGTTTTCAAGATTGCTTTGCAAATAATTAGTGAATTTTTTGCTGTTTTTATCAAAACGAAATACCCCGGCTCCGTCGGTCCCCAGCCATACCATTCCCTCATGATCTGTTTTTGTACATATTATATTGCTTTCTTTAGGAACTTCATTTCCATTCATGATTGAATAAAGCGTTTCTTTTTTTGTTTCAGGATTAAAATTTATTAAAGCCTTATTTGTACCCAGCCATAAGGAACCATCGGAATCTTCAGATATATGCCTCACATAATAGCCCGGCAAATAGTTTATGAATTTGTCATGGTATTTATCATAATAACTTAATCCGTTTCCACTCCCCACCCATAAGCGGCCTTTTTTATCTAAATAGATTGAACGTACACGGTTAGCCGGAACACTAAAAGGGTCATCATGTTTATGATAATAAACCGTAAAGTCGTAGCCGTTGAACTTGTTAAGTCCGTCATCGGTAGCAAACCATATAAAACCATCCGAGTCCTGTACTATACTATTAACGGTTCTGTTTGAAAGACCTTCGAATGTCCCAATCCTTTCAAATCGGATGTTATCTTTTTGAGCAAATAATTTTTTAAACGGAAATATACTTATGAAAAGAAAGACGAGGGCTAACTTAAATATTTTACTAAAACTGCACATTGTAAAACATCAAGATAAGTTTCAAAAATGGGTGGAAATTTGTGATGTGATAATAAACAAAAAAATAGAGGTAAGCAATTTTACAGTTATTCTTAAAATGTTTAATACTTACTCCTGAATTTTCAGAAGAGTATTTTAAGTTGGCTTTTGTTGCTATGAATTAAAGAGACGGCGTCTGCTTTTCAATCGCATAAAGATGTGTTTGTGCTACAGTATCAAGTATCAAGATGTGAGATATGAGATGATTGATTCTTAATTCATAATTATGAATTCAAAATTGCTTTTCAGATTTCTCCGCGGAAGGATTTTGAGATTACTTCGGCTTTACTGTTTACATCTAGTTTGCGGTAAATATTTCTGATGTGCTGCCTTACTGTGTCTATTGAGATAAAAAGTTTATCAGCGATCATTTTATAACTCAGCCCGTCAACTAAGCCCTGAACAATCTCCTTTTCCCTTTCCGATAACGGGGATTCGATTTGTTTTTTCGGTTTGAAATAGTCAATTACTCTTCGTGCAATGTTTGGCGACATCGGCGAACCGCCTGCGCTTAATATATTTATTGATTCTTTTATTTGGTCAATCGGAGTGTTTTTTAACAAGTATCCGGAGGCACCGTTACATAATGAGTTGAAAACAGAATCGGAATCATCATGAACCGAAAGCATTACGACTTCTGTTCCCGGAAATCTTTTCTTTAAGATTTTCAATCCTTCTATTCCGGACATGCCGGGTAAACCGATATCGGATAAAATTACATCGGGAACACTTTCGTTTTCTTCCAAAAATTCTTCTACCGATTCCACAGCTGTTTCACATTCAAATTCAGGCTGCATATTTAAGTATCTCTGCAGCAGCTCTTTTAATTCTATGTCGTCTTCGATTATGGCTATTTTTTTCATATCGATAATTAGCTCTAAAATGCTTTAATCTCAATAGCATTTCCATGCTATCTTAACTCACCGGTTATTAAAACCGTGAATCCGTTTTTATTCTTATAATTTAATTCCGCTTTCAATTTTTCTGCTCTCAGTTTCATGTTTTTTAACCCGTGTCCAACATTAAATTCTTTTTCTTCGAAGCTGTTTCCATTATCGTTTATTATTAATTTAAAGTCCTTTTCAACTAATGAAAGACTTAGGTTTACCTCAGTTGCATTTGAATGTTTTGCAACATTGTTTACTGCTTCCTTAAAAATTAGATACAAATTTTGTCTGAAAACTATAGGGGCTTTTTTAGAGTCATCAAAACCTTCCGTACTGAAATTCACTTTAACTTCTTTATCGGCAAGAATTCCATAAGCAAAATCTTTCATTTTGTTTATCATGCTTTGGAAAGTATCATTGCGGGAATCGATAGACCAAACTATGTCAGACATTGTACTAACAACCTGCCTGCTCATTTCGGAAATTCTTTTTAACCCAGTTGTTTTATCTTCACTATCAAGACCTTGCTGAATCATATCCGCTTTAAGGGCAAGCTTTGTAAGTGTTGAACCGATATCATCGTGAAGGTCGCTGGCAATTCCGATTCTCAGCCTCTCTAATTCCAATACTTTATTAATTCTGTATTTAACGAATGAATAAATAATTAATATTATTACAGCAGCAACCAAAGTATAAAACCACCATGTTTCCCAAAACGGGGGAGAAATATTAATTTCAATTGAAGATTTGTTTGTACTGAAGTTTCCTGAACGGTCAACAGTTTTAACTTTGAATACATAATTACCGGGATCAAGGTTTGTATAAGTTGCAAATCTTTTTCCAGGTGTTGTTATAATCCATTCCGAATCAAAATTTTCCATTTTGTAAGCATACTTAATTGAGCTTTGAACAGCATAATTCAGAGCAACAAATTCAAATTCAAAAATATTATCCAGGTAACTCAAATTCAGTTTTTCAGCAGTAATTATATTTTGCTCAAGTTTTTGCCTTTCACCAATTGTTACAGGTTTATTTCCAATTTTGAAATCAGTAGTTATAATTTTGTAATCAACACTTTCGTCTGTTATTTTGTCCGGGTAAAATCCGATAAAGCCATTAATACTTCCAAAAAGTATTTCTTTATCTGTGGTTTTGAAGAAAGAGTTTTGAACGAATTCTGTTTCATCTAATCCATCGGGCGTAGAATATTTAGTAAATATTTCCTTC
>JANQIV010000163.1 GCA_028282005.1 Melioribacteraceae bacterium
ACAATAGACTATCTTCACTACAAGATGATGATTGGAAAAAAATAATAGCTCTTGGAGAACAAACCGAGACTCTAAGTTATAATGAAATCAGTGTAATTAAAACAGTCTTGCAAAAACTGAAAAGACAAGAAAATCTTGATTTAAAAAGACTTCAACTAGTAGAAAATGCCTTAGGTAAACTAAGGAAGTTCGGGTTAAAAATTTGATCTGAATTAACTAAAGAATAGGGAAAAGTTTCCAAAAAATGGTATGGAAATATAATTTAAAAAGTAATCCCTTTAAGTCTGAATAAGTATTGTTCCACTATAATTCTATTCATCATTTAGGCGCACCCACAATACCTATTTCCGTATTTGTCAATTCCACATACCCATCTACAACCCTTGACATCATTGAACCTGACATCGAAGTCGACCATTTCAGCATCGTCTGGCAAATCAAATTGTAATTTTGCCATGTTGAAAATATATTCAGCTTTTTCCTTATCCGTTTGCAAACCGGCCATAAATTCAAAATTTAGCCCATTAATCTCTTCTTCCATTTTAATCTATTTTTTGTGAAACATTAATTATTAGAGTATCAGATAGCTGCTGATTTTGCTTTAATCTGCTTACAATTCTTAAATCACCGATAAAATCCAAATTGCCCGCAGTAAGTATAGCTGTTGATTTTCCAGCTGAATTAACTTTTAAGCTTTCATTTCTAAATCTTATACCTTCTATTAATTCTTCTGATGCATCATCAAAAACTAAAAATTCAACTTCAGGGCCACTTGATGGTACTCCAGTATTGGAATTAACAGCGGCTTCTAAACTTACCTCAGAATCAAAAGAATTAGTAATACCAAATTTATCCGCTGATAATTGAATCGAGCTAGGAAGTGATTCTACAAATTTGATTTTCTTTTTAGCGGGAAAAAATTTAATTTCTGCGGAAACGGTTACTTCATTATTTATGACATTATTTGATTTCAATTTAACCATGGCACTAAGGTATTTTTTGTCTCCAATAACAAGCGTATCCTCAGCAATTATTTCTACTGAATTCTCGTTATTGGAAACAAAAGACCCAGCAGTTGTTTCAAACTTGATTGTTCTTTTATCCAAATCCGCATCTTGATCAATAAATGCTAAAAAAGTTATCGTTGAAGTGTTATCCGCCGGGATGCTATCGGATTCACTATCTAATCTTAACCCGATTACATCTGAGGCTTCAAGTTCTTCGAAACTATCACAACCAATAATTACGAAAGCTAGAAATAAAAGTGCAATTCTCATTTTAGAACAATTTATTTAGGGTTGACCCACTTGCTTTTTTAAATTCAATGTCGAAGGAAAGCGATAAATATCCCATTCCTTCAACCTTCTTGTCGGACAATAAGGGGTTTGGATTTACTCCATTATACCATAAAATGCCGGACGAAACCCTTAAAGATCTGGTGAATCTGTATCCTATCCCTGTAAGGATGTTGATGCCATTGAACAAGTCCTCCCTTCTATTTTCAATTTTTATAGTTCCAAATGAAACCCCTACAAGTAATGAAAAATGATGTCTAATGTATCGCCCAATTTTGCTAGAACCGGGTGCCAATTCAGATGACATAAATCTTGTTCTTATATTTTTGTCAACAGGTCCGAAATTTATATTCGCTCCTAAAAAAGGTCTTAAAACATCTGAACCTCCATCAAAACCATACAACACTCCAAAATCTGGGAGAATCCAGTTTGTCGCTTCCCTGGAGATCTTATCAATATAGGTATGCGACAAAAGTACTTCTTCTGTAGCATTTGCTTCAAATTTTAAATTCAGATCAATTATTGATTTTATTTTATCTAATTTTTTTTTCCATTTAAGCTGGACGTTGTCTATCTCACCAATTAAATTCTTTAACTCTTCATCTCTAGTAGAATCAAATAAACGGATCATTTTTATGTCTTCTTGAAATTTGCTTAAAGAATCTCGATTTGCCTGAAGATTCTTTGCGATGACTTCCAAATCCCCTTTATCCAATGGTTTGGCCGAGGAAAAGTCAGTAAGTTTTAGACGGCCGTTAAGCCTTAAATGAAGTTCCTTTTTATCTGAAGATTTAAAATTGGATAGTAACTTCAGAGAAGTTTCGAGACGCTTTTTTGTCCTTTTTGTTGTCATTGCATGATTAAAGAACTGCGCCAAATAAGCAATAAAATCATCGTCTTTAAAAATTGTATTTAGATCACTATCGGTGACATTAATGGTATTGTAATCTTTGTAATGACTTCTTAAATACTCATCAAAAAGTTCATAGTAGGTAGACAAATTATATGGGAGAATACCCTCACAATTATTCAATTCATCCCCACACCTAGAAAGTACTATTTTCAAGTATTGTTTTACTATTTCAACAGTTTTTTTATCCCAAATACAAATTGATGCAGCAAGACCTGATTTAAGTTTATTGCAGTTTGTGTAATCCTTGTTCGCTTTGTTAAACGGTAAATAAAGTTCAACTAGCCTTTCGTTTAAAATGGTTGAATCCGGATAAAATATTCCATTCTGCGGATGTTTTTGGTTGTATTCTTTTTTTAGTTTCCGCTCTTCTTGGAGTATTAAATCAAATTTAGGGGCTTGTCCTTCATTAAACAGTGACATTAGTTTTAGCAAATCACTCAAGGTCTTGCCTGAAAACTTTTTGCTCATTACAATCTCATACAATCCATTTGGGTTTAACGGAGGCATTTGCAAAACGACATATTTACTTTCTTTGTCGCTTTTAATAGGTTCTTCGAAAAAAGCAATTCTTTTATAATGAATAGTGTCTTCCACATTTGGCGCTCGTAGTTGTCTTGGTAAATTGGTATAATCCACTCTTTTGACAATATCGTATTTGTCAATTTTTATTTTAAGATAAAAGCTTTTATCAAAAGGTAATTCCGAATTAAACCGTCCCGTTTTTTTATCGTATTCGACCACTTGCGATAGGGGTGCATTTTGAGCACCAACAAGGAGACAAAATTGACTAAGTATAATTGTGATTATTGTATTTCTCATAATGTTGAATTCTTGGTTAAATGTATCGTACCGCATCTCATTAGGTAATCTCCATTCCCAGGGATTTCAAAACTCATACTTCTTTTCCACTGCATAACGCAGTAATTCTCCTGCTCCGCTCAGGCCAAGTTTGCGGATCATATTTTTGCGGTGGGTGTCTACGGTGCTTTTGCCGATAAAGAGTTCATCCGCGATTTGATGGGAAGTGTGGCCTTTGGCAATCAGTTGGAGGATCTCCCGCTCCCGGGAAGAGAGGACACTTTTTGAACTGTTCTTTTCCGCATTGGGGAGGTGGATCTTTTTGTCGTAATAGGCTTGTCCGGCAGCTACGGTACGAATCGCTTCCAGCACCACCTCCAGGCTGCTGTTTTTTAAAATATAGCCCTGGGCACCTGCGGTCAGCATCTGTTGCACGGCTTCTTCCTGGTCAAACATGGTAAAGGCCACCACTTTGGTATGGGGAAATTCCCTTAAGATGATTTTTGTGGCTTCGATCCC
>JANQIV010000201.1 GCA_028282005.1 Melioribacteraceae bacterium
ATTCCGATTGTAAATTATGGTGTACTTATTTCTTATATGCACGGAGCAATGCCAAGAGCAATTGAACCTTTTGAAGAAGCAATGTCCGTTTGGAAAGGACAAAATAATTAATGATATACTTAATTATCGTTTCTCTTATTTGGGCTTTTTCTTTCGGACTGATAAAAGGTAATCTTACGGGACTTGACTCCAACTTTGTTGCATTTGCAAGGCTCTTCATTTCGCTGATAGTTTTTCTTCCCTTTCTAAGATTGAAAAATATTTCATCAGCTCTGGCAACAAAATTATTTTTCCTCGGCGCAATTCAATACGGTATAATGTATTTAACTTACATTTATTCGTACCAATTTTTGAAAGCTTATGAAGTAGCTATATTCGTAATCTTCATGCCGATTTATGTTACATTAATTAATGATTTGCTCGAGAAAAAATTTACAAAACTTTTTTTGATTACGGCCCTTTTATCGGTGATCGGTGCCGGAGTAATTGTTTATCAAGAATTTCAACGCACTGATTTTATCGTTGGTTTACTCTTAATGCAAGTATCTAATTTATGTTTTGCTTTCGGACAAGTTTACTACAAAAGAATATTGTCGGATAAAAATGAAATAAACGACTTGCATATTTTTGCACTACTCTATCTGGGAGCAACTTCAATAACAGGCTTCTTCGCAAGTGCTAACGATGCTTTTTCAAATTTAGTAATCACTCAGACTCAAATTTATACTTTAATCTATCTTGGAGCTATTTCCTCAGGACTATGTTTCTTCCTTTGGAATATGGGTGCCCGTAAAACCAATGCGGGAACACTTGCTATAATGAATAATCTAAAAGTACCATTGGCTGTTGCTGCATCAGTTTTTGTGTTTGGCGAAGACGGAGATTTAATCAAAATGGCGATTGGTTTGATAATTATTTTAGCAGCACTTTTCTATAATGAGTTTTCGATAAAAAACTATTTCCGCAATCGGTCAAGCAGTAGTTGAAAATCCTCAGGCAACTCTGAATCAAAAAATATTTCTTTTTCTGTTTCAGGATGGATGAACCCCAATGTTTTAGCGTGTAGAGCTTGCCTTTGCATTATCTCCAATAAATTATCGACTCTGCTTTTCATTTTTGGAGTAGTGCCTCCAAATGCCAACCTTCTTCCGCCATAAGTTGGATCACCGAATATGGGCCGATTAATATGCTGCATGTGGACTCTTATTTGATGAGTCCTACCAGTCTTCAATCTTAATTTTATTAATGAAGCAAATTCAAATTCTTCGATCACTTCATAAAAAGTGTGAGCGTGCTTTCCTTCATTTTCCGAAACAGTAAATACTTTTCTATCCTTTTTGCTTCGGGCAATATTGCCGACTATTTCCCCTTTACTTTCTTCGAATAATCCCCAGCAGATAGCCCAATATTCTCGCTGGATCGAATGATCAGCAAATTGCTTTGCTAATACTGCATGTGAATGCTCATCTTTTGCGACAAGCAACAATCCGCTAGTGTCTTTATCAATTCGATGAACGATACCCGGTCTTACCGGATCTTCATTCAAATCACTTAAAGTATTTGTATAATGAAGTAAAGCATTCACAAGCGTACCAGTGTGATTACCAAGTGATGGGTGAGCAACCATGTTTGCCGGTTTATTAACTATCAGTAAATAATCATCTTCATAAATAATATCTAACGGTATGTCTTCGGCAATTGTTTCCTCTGGTCGTGGTGAAACCGGGATGATTACTTTTATTTTATCGCCAGGTACAATTTTGTAATTGGTTTTGGAAGAAGAGCCGTTAACTAGAACGTTACCGGCTTTAATTAAATTTTGGATTCTTGTTCGTGTGCAGTTCTCGATTACGTTTGCAAGGTAGGTATCAATTCTTTGCTTGCGCTGTCCTTCTGTTATTTCGTATTCAATTTTCTTTTCCGATATTATCTTTGTCATCTTCTTCTACCTGAGTATTATCCTCAGCAAGTTTTTCTGCAATCAATTCATCTTCCTCTGTTATACTTTCACCTTCGTCATCATCTTCAAATTCTGCATTTTCTCTATCAATTCTTTTACTAAAAAATATTAGTATGAATACACCAATAGTTACAGAAGCATCAGCAATATTGAAGATTGGCCATCTGTCATAAACTCTTCCGAATAAAGTAAAGTCAAAAAACTCCACATCAAAAAAATCAACTACTCTTCCGTAAAACAGCGGAGCATAATCGTAAATAACGCCATACAATGAACGGTCAATTAAATTGCCAATCGCTCCACCTAAAACCATTGCAAGTGCGAAACGCATTGTTAGGCTTTTGTTTCTAACTTTATAGATATAAATAATTATTCCAATACTTGCAACCAAAGAAAAAAGTGAGAGGAAAAGTTTAGAAGTATCACCAACATCAATACCGAAAGCCATTCCAGGATTTTCGACAAAAGTAATTCTGAAAAATGAACCTATCACTTCTATGCTTTGACCGTATTCCATGCCCGGGAGGTTTAAGAAGGGAAGCTTAATTCCTTTAACAAAAAGTTTCGTAAACTGATCTAACAAAACTACAACAAAAGTGAAATAGAGTACTCTCAATTATAACCTACTTCTTAGACTGAATTTTTTGTTTGATTTGAACACAATGTTGAGTATGTGGTACTGCTTTTAATCTTTCAACAGGTATCAGCGGACAAGTCGGACATAGGTTTTGGGGTTCATCAATACACTCAATACATATACCGTATGTTCCATTTTCAATTCTCTGCAAAGCATCTTCAAGATATCCTAAAAATTTGTTCTCTCTTTGAGCCCACAAGTAAAGTTTTTCTCTTTCCTGCGCATCTGTTCCCTGCTCAGCCATGTGAAGTGAATATGGGGAGTTCTCATTTACATATTGTCCGGTAGTAGGGTCCATCATCTGATCTTTTAATGACTGAAGCTGATCAATAATTTCATCTCTTTTTTGAACTATTATAGCTTTCAATTCTGTTAAATTCTTTTTCGGATAACCTTTAACTTTCTTAACCTTTTTAGTCGGAGAAACAACTTCAACTAAGCCTGCTTTGTTATTAGATTTAACTGCTTTTGCTACGGTAGTTTTAGTTGTCGTTTTCTTTGGAGCAGCTTTTTTCGCTGTAGACTTTGTTGCAGCTTTTGCAGTTACCTTAGCAGCAGTTTTAGGAGTAGCTTTTTTTGCTGTTGTTTTAGTAGTTGTCTTTTTTGCAGCAGATTTTGTCGTAGTTTTAGCAGTAGATTTTTTGGCTGCAGACTTTGCTGTTGTTCTCGCAGCAGCTTTAGCAGTTGTTTTCTTGGCTGTAGTTTTAGTTGCTGTTTTAGTTGTTGTTTTTTTAGCTGCCTGTTTACTTGCAGTTTTTTTTGCGGTTGTCTTTTTGGTTGTTGCTTTTGCCATAGTTACTTCCTCCAAATATTGGGGCTTATTCTCCTACCTTACCGATGGCTATTTCACATTTGAAGTCACCGATGTCCCAAGTTTGTTTGTATCCATTATCAGAGCTGCCTTTGTCCAGGCTGTCTGCCAGTATTTCGTTTTTAATATAGTTATTAAATTGATTAATGTAATTAACGAATTGTTCGTCACCGCTAATTAAAACTTTTATTCTGTCCATTACGTCGAGCCCCGCATCTCTACGCATATTTTGAACACGGTTTACAAATTCTCTTGCATAACCTTCGGCAATTAAATCATCAGTTAGTTCTGAATCAACGGCAACAGTAATGCCTTCCTCTGTTTCAACTACCCAGCCTTCAATTTCCGAATTTAAAATTTCTACATCTTCCAATTCTATTTTTACTGAATTACCTTCTACATCTAAATTTATAAAACCATCTTTTTCAAGATTGTTGATCTGCTCATTACTCAAATCTTTTATCTGATTTGCGACAGCTTTCATTTGTTTGCCGAGTTTTGGACCTATCTTTTTGAAATTAGCTTTTGCCGATTTATTTACAATCGATGAATTATCTTCGAGCACTTCAAGTTCTTTGATGTTCACTTCGTCAAGAATTACATCTGTCATATTTGTAATTGCTTCACTTCTCTGCTTGCCAGCTGCTACAATAATTTTAGCTAAAGGTTGACGAACTTTCAAATTTGATTTCGCTCTGATCGATCTTGTTAAATAAACGACTTTCTGAGCAATGTCCATTTTATCTTCAAGTACTTCTTCAACGTAAGTTTGCTTTGGAACCTCAGCCAAGTGAACTGATTCGCAATCTTCTCTACCCGATACTTTATTTAGATTTTGATAAAGTTCTTCAGCAATGAATGGAGCAAAGGGAGCTGAAAGTTTTGCGATTGTTAACAAGCACTCATAAAGTGTTTGATAAGCTGCAAGTTTATTTTCATTTATTTCCGATTTCCAGAATCTTCTGCGGCATCTTCTCACATACCAGTTCGATAATTGGTCGATAGTAAAGTTAGAAACGGCTCGAGCAGCTCTTGTCGGATCGTATCCGTCCATCATCTCTTGATATTCTTTAACTAGAGAATTCAATTTAGAAATTATCCACCTATCGATTTCAGGACGTTTCTCATATGGTACTAAATCTTCTTTGAAATCAAATTTGTCAATGTTTGCATATAAAGCAAAGAAGTTGTAAGTGTTAATCAATGTACCGAAGAAT
>JANQIV010000271.1 GCA_028282005.1 Melioribacteraceae bacterium
AAGCAAAGGATTACTCGGACATCATTTCTGTTTAATAAATGAAAGCCTTTTAGAAGAAATTGAACAACGTGATTTAGTAATAGTAAAAAATGACAACGATTACGAAATTGCTAGAGTTGTTGAAAAGAGCGAAATAGTTAGAATTAAAAGACAGAAGTTCGGGCTTTACTCCGAAAAACTTCCTCAAGTTATTAGAAAAACTTCTGATGAAGATTACGAAAAATACCAAACGAATTTAATGGATGAACAGCGTTCTAAACCAGTGTTTCATAATTTGGTAGAAAAATTCAATCTGAATATGAAATTGGTTGATGTCCATTTTCAATTTGACAGGAAAAAGCTCTATTTCTTTTACACTGCTGACGGGAGGGTAGATTTCCGTGAACTGGCTAAGAGTCTTGCGACAGAATTCAAAACAAGAATTGAGTTGCGCCAAATAGGTGTTCGTGACGAAGCTAAAAGAATCAGTGGAGTAGGCACTTGTGGTAGGGAATACTGCTGTTCTTCGTTTCTTTGCAATTTCAAAAGAATTACAACTCAAATAGCAAACGAGCAAAACTTGTCTTCAAATATTTCAAAATTAAGTGGACCATGCGGCAAACTTAAATGCTGCCTAAGTTTTGAAATGGAAGAAAACTAGCTTCTTTTAGATTTGAGATGTAAGTATCATGATTCAAAATTAAACAAAAAATTTGAATGTAGGGACAGTTTATCAAGCTGTCCTTTTTTTGTATAATGGATTTCAGGTAAAACTTCGTAATAGCGTCAAAAAATTTTATGCGATTCAAAATTAGTAATTATGAATTCACAATTGTTTTCAAAAGTTTTATCTTTAACATAATCTCAAATTCTCTTATCTTGTAGTTCAAATTCTAACATTACGACATCGTATCTCATTCATAAAATTTTAAATAACGCGAGGAATCTATGAAAAAAGTAGTAATTGTTTCCGCAAAAAGAACTCCCGTCGGTGCTTTTCAAGGTAGTTTATCAGGAGTAAAAGTTTCTCAATTAGGCAAAGTTGCAATTGAAGGTGTGTTAAATGAAACCGGGATTGATAAATCTTTGGTTGACGAAGTAATTATGGGTAATGTTTTATCGGCCGGTGTTGGTCAAGCTCCGGCTAGACAAGCATCAATGTACGCCGGATTACCGGAAAAAACAGAATGCATGACAATTAACAAAATGTGCGGCAGTGGATTAAAAGCGGTGATGCTTGCAGATCAAGCCATAAGATGTGGTGATGCAGAGATTGTTGTCGCTGGTGGAATGGAAAACATGTCAGATGCCCCATATTTGCTTCCTAAGGCACGAAACGGTTTTAGGCTGGGTCATGGCGAAGTTGTTGATTCAATGATCAAAGACGGTCTCTGGGACGTTTACAACGACTTCCACATGGGAAGCTGTACTGAAGCTTGTGCGAAGGATTTTAATTTTACACGCGAGCAAGCAGACGAATTTGCCGTCAACTCTTATAATAATGCAATCTCTGCTCAAAAAGAAGGTAAATTTAAGGATGAGATTGTGCCTGTTCCGGTAAAAATGAGAAAAGAAGAAGTTTTGATCGAAGAGGACGAAGAGCCCAAAAATGTGAAATTTGACAAAATTCCAAAATTGAGGCCCGCATTTGAAAAAGACGGTATTTTGACTGCCGCAAATTCTTCTAAAATTAACGACGGGGCTGCTGCAACCCTCGTTATGGCGGAAGAAAGAGCAAAGGAATTAGGTCTTACTCCATTAGTTGAAATCGTTGCACAATCTTCGGCGGCAAAACGGCCGATTGATTTCCCGGTAGCTCCGGCAGACGCGATTGCAAAAGTTCTTCTAAGAGCAAATATGACAAAAGACAATATTGATTTGTTCGAAATTAACGAAGCGTTTTCAGTAGTTTCCCTTGCTGTAAATAAATTACTCGAACTGGATACAACTAAGATCAACGTAAACGGTGGAGCAATTGCAATTGGCCATCCAATCGGAGCAAGCGGAGCACGAATTCTCACTACATTGATCCATGAAATGAAGAGAAGAAATTCTGTTTATGGTTTAGCATCACTTTGCATTGGCGGTGGGGAAGCATCTGCGCTAATAGTTAAAAACTATCAAAACTAAGAGGGAATTATGGAAATTAAAAAAGTAGCTGTTATTGGTGCCGGGACAATGGGCAACGGTATTGCTCACGTTTTCGCTCAAAACGGATTCAGCGTGAATTTAGTTGATCTTGATCAGAATTATTTAGACAAAGCTTTAGCGACGATTTCGAAAAATCTTGATAGAATGATTAAAAAGGAAAAAATAACTGAAGACGATAAAACATCTACTCTAAATAACTTAACTACTTTAGTTGGAGTAGAAAATATCCCGGAAGACACTAATCTCGTAATTGAAGCAATAATTGAAAAGAAAGACGCTAAGCAGAATATTTTCAAGATTTTAGAAGAAAAGATAAATAAAGACACGATCTTTGCTTCAAACACTTCGTCAATTTCTATAACTGAGTTATGCTCCGTATGTCGCCAGGACAAATTCATCGGTATGCACTTTATGAACCCCGTTCCGGTTATGAAACTGATTGAAATAATCCGCGGATATTCAACATCTGACGAGACTTACAAAACTATCGAAGAACTTTCAACAACACTCGGTAAAACTCCGGTTGAGGTATTTGATTATCCCGGCTTCATCTCAAATCGTGTTTTAATGCCGATGATAAATGAAGCTATTTTCTCACTTTACGAAGGTGTAGCTAAAGCAGAAGATATCGATACTGTAATGAAATTGGGAATGGCTCATCCAATGGGGCCGTTAACTCTTGCAGATTTTATTGGGCTGGATGTTTGTCTTGATATTTTGAACGTACTCTACGATGGGTTCAATGATTCAAAATACCGTCCTTGCCCGCTGCTCAAAAAGATGGTGGCAGCAAATAAGCTTGGCCGAAAAACCGGTGAAGGGTTCTTCAAATACGAATAAAAAGTATGATATTCCGGCCGTAGTGCCCGCCTTACTGAGTACAAATTAAGGCGGACAGGCCGGAATCTTTATAAACATTTCATAAATTCTTTTTTTATATTCATTTTCATAATTTCTCAAGCTAATCGAAAGTTAACAATTTGGACTCTTTTGGAAACATAATATTTGAACTAGCTCTGATTTTCACGGGAGCATCAATTCTTGCAACAATATTTTTATACCTCAAGCAGCCTATTATCCTGGCTTATATTGGCCTCGGGATGATTGTCGGCCCGTGGGGGCTTTCATTTATATCGGATCCGAAAGATATTGAAACAATTTCCCACCTCGGGATTATTTTACTGATGTTTCTTTTAGGCTTAGAACTTTATCCGCAAAAGCTCATTAAATTGTTAAATGAAACTGCTATAGTAACAATCACCTCATGTACAATATTTGTTGCTACTATTGGCTTAACAGCTTATGTTTTTAATTTTGGATTTACAGAATCACTAATTACCGGGCTTGCTCTAATGTTCTCAAGTACGGTAATATCCATCAAACTAATCCCTACAACTAAACTGCACCAAAAAAGAATTGGCGAACTTATAATAAGTGTGCTCCTTTTTCAGGATATTTTAGCGATTTTGATAATTCTATTTTTGTACGGCAGCTCGGGTGACGCCAATGTGTATTTAAATGCTCTGTTTTTAGTAGCTAAAGCCATTGCTTTTGCCACCTCGGCTTTCCTTTTCTCAAATTACGTGCTCCTAAAAATAATGGCCAAATTTGATGTAATCCAGGATTACATATTTTTGGTTTCGGTCGGATGGTGCCTGCTATGTGCTGAAACAGCATATTTGCTGGGACTCTCTTATGAAATAGGCGCTTTTTTGGGCGGAATTGCGCTCGGAGCCAGTAAAATAGCTATGTTTATCAGCGAAGGTTTAAAAACATTGAGGGAATTCTTTCTCATTCTGTTTTTCTTTTCAATCGGGGCAAATTTTGATTTTCTTGTTTCCGCGGAAGTTCTGCTGCCGGGCATTGTAATCGCGACAATAATTATTGTATTAAAACCAATAATTTTCAACTGGCTTTTCAGATATTCTAAAGAAACAAAGGATGCTTCTAAAGAACTAGGTTTACGTTTGGGACAGGGAAGTGAATTCTCTATTTTGGTGGCGTATGGTGCCGTAGCGTCTGGAGTAATTGCTCCAAAAGCTTCATATTTAATACAACTTGTAGTAATAATTACTTTTATTGTTTCTACCTACCTCGTTGTTTACAAACTCCCAACTCCAATTGCTGTAAGTGATGATATCAGGCAAGATTGATCGCTCCCATAATTAAATTTTTATTTTCATTGGAATAGATTTTTCATTGGCATTGTCTATTGGTTAAAACAGAGAAATGTCATGAAAAAGAAAATCATTCTTGGTAGCATAATTCTGATTGCAACTTTTATAATCGGGAGCACCATAATCAAATCATTAGCCAGCGAAAATGTGAACCAATACAAATTTGCTGAGATCACAAAAGGTAATTTGGAAAGCACAATTTCCAGCAGCGGCACACTTAGCCCGGTTACAACTGTAGAAGTAGGCCCACAAGTGTCCGGCACAATTGCGCAAATTTTTGCGGATTACAACGACAAAGTGAAAAAAGGACAGCTTCTTGCGGTTTTAGACACTGTTTTATTAAAAGCTTCTGTGCTCGATGCCCAAGCATCACTCGAAAGGTCGCAAGCGGAATTGGAAAAAGCAGAATCAGATTTTAATCGTAATAAGCTGTTGTTTGAGAGAAGGATCATTTCCGAATCAGAATATTTGCCCTACGAATTCAATCTCAAAAGCCAGAAAGCAAATATAAAATCAGCGCAGGCTAATTTACAAAGAGCAGAGCAAAACTTGAAATACGCGGTGATCCGCTCACCGATTAATGGAACAGTTATAAGCCGTAGTGTTGAAGAAGGACAGACAGTCGCGGCAAGTTTGCAAGCACCGGTTTTGTTTGAGATTGCCGAAGACTTATCGAAAATGGAGATTCTAACTGAAGTTGACGAAAGCGATATCGGCCTGATTAAAGAAGGGCAAACAGTGCGCTTCGATGTTCAGGCATATTCCGATAAGATTTTTGAAGGAACAGTCCGGCAGATTCGTATGCAGCCGGAAGTAATTTCCAATGTTGTAACTTACACAGTAGTGGTCGACGCTGCAAATGACGAAGGCTTGCTTCTTCCGGGAATGACAGCAACTGTTGATTTTATCATCGAAGAAATGAATGATGTTCTGCTGGTACCAAATACTGCACTTCGTTTTCAAGCCACGGAAGAAATGTTTGCTGAATTCCGTAAAAAGAAACAAAACGAGTTCGAATCTAAAAAGGATTTTGATAAAGAAAGAGGCAGCAGAATAGGCAGAAACGGATCGGCGGATAACGTAAAAATGATCTGGTTTGTTGATAGCGATGGCAGCTTAAATATGGAACCGATTAATACAGGAATGACGGATGGAATTAATACTGAGATAGTTAAAAGCCGTTTTATGGAAGAAGGAATACAAGTTGTTACAGGCACTGAAACTGACGCCTCAGCTAATGATGATTCAAAAAAGACATTTATGGGGCCTCCCGGGCGAGGCAGAGGGTTTTAACATGAACAACTTGAAATCAGTTATTGAAACAAGAGAATTAACAAAGACTTATCAAATGGGTGATGTGTCGGTAAAAGTGCTCAGAGGTGTGGATTTGACAATAAAAAGCGGAGAGTTTGTTGCGATTATGGGCGCGTCCGGCTCGGGTAAATCCACTTTAATGAATTTAATCGGCTGCCTTGATGAGCCGACTTCGGGCGATTATTTTCTGGACGGCAAACATGTAAATTTAATGGGTAAAAATGAATATGCCGATATTAGAAATCAGAAAATAGGTTTTGTGTTCCAGGGATTTAATTTGCTGCCCCGGACAACTGCACTGGAAAATGTAGAATTACCTTTAATGTACGACAGGAAGAAAAGAATAAGAGAACCTAAAAAAGCCTCGATTGCTGCACTTGAAAAAGTTGGACTTAGTAATCGAATGGATCACGAGCCAAACCAACTTTCCGGCGGACAGCAGCAAAGGGTTGCAATTGCGCGAGCACTTGTTAATCAACCCGCAATTATTTTGGCGGATGAGCCGACGGGAAATCTCGATAGCCTGACGTCGGTTGATGTTATGTCTGTGTTTCAAAATCTAAATAACCAGGGAATAACAGTGATACTTGTTACACATGAACCTGATATAGCTTTGTACGCTAAAAGAATTGTTGAAATGCGGGATGGGATAATCACAAAAGATAATTTAGTCGAAAACCGGCGCGATGCTGAAATGGATTTGTACAATTTGGTGAAAGAAAGTGAGGAATACGAAGAATGTTACAATTAAAAAATCTTCTTAAAAATGCAGTTAAAAGTATTTCGAAAAACCGGATGCGAAGCTTGCTGACATCTTTAGGTATAATAATCGGAGTAAGTTCTGTAATTGTGATGGTTGCAATTGGTCAGGGTTCACAAAAGCAAATTGAAGATGAAATCGAATCCTTAGGTACAAATATGATAATAATTATGCCCGGCTCAAGTACTTCGGGTGCGGTGAGAGGTGGTGCAGGTACATTAAACCGCTTTACATTAAACGACGTTGAAAAACTGGAGAAAGAAGCTACTATGATTAGCGACGTTTCCCCAACTATTAGAAGCGGCGGACAAGTTATTGGCGGTGGAGAAAATTGGAGTACTACTATTTACGGCGTTACTGAAGGCTATTTTGCGATTAGAAATTTTGAAATCGAATACGGCGAATTTTTCACTGAGAGGGATGTCCGCGCAAACAAAAAAGTTGCGTTGCTCGGCAAAACAGTTGCCGACGAATTATTCCCAAACCAGGATCCAACCGGGGAAAAAATCCGGATCAGAAATGTACCTTTTACAGTAATCGGTGTTTTAAAAGAAAAAGGGCAGAGCAGTATGGGGAATGATCAGGATGATGTAATTTTAGCACCTTCAACCACGGTACTTTATCGATTAAAAGGCGGAAGATACGTTGATATGATTTTAGCCAGCGCAGTTACTGCAGATTTAATTGACGAAGCTCAGAATGAAATCAGCTCAATTCTCAGAAAAGCCCATCGACTTGATGAAGGTGAGGAGGATGATTTTACAATCCGTAATCAAGCTGAGATTAGTGAAATGGCTTCATCGACGACTGAAATTTTAACCTTACTTTTGGGCTCAATTGCCGGTGTCTCTTTGCTAGTCGGAGGAATCGGGATTATGAATATAATGCTTGTATCTGTTACTGAAAGAACACGTGAAATTGGCTTGAGATTATCTGTCGGAGCGAGAAGCATTGATGTCCTAGCCCAGTTTTTAACTGAGGCAATAGTACTTAGTTTAAGTGGTGGCTTCATCGGAATTATTTTGTCATTCGGTATTTCCATTCTATTAGATGAGTTTACAATGTTATCAACTTTGATTAATACCGAAATTATTTTGATATCAGTTCTATTTTCTGCGGCAGTGGGGATTTTCTTCGGTTTTTATCCTGCCCGTAAAGCTGCGGCATTAAACCCGATTGATGCATTAAGGTACGAGTAAAATATTATAATTACGAAATTCATAGAATTTTTCTCTAACTAATCTCAGACTAACACGTCTTAAATATGTTGTTTGGAATTTTATTTTAAATAATTTTGTCACTTTAATAGTGATAAATTTAGATATTATATCTAAATTGAAATATCCATCAAAGAGCTTCAAAACAAAATAATCATATTTGAGAGGGCAATCCTATGAAGGTAAAATTGTATCTACTTTCCTTTATTTTCATTACAGCTTCATTATTTCTATCAGCACAAGAAAAAGAAAAATCTTTACTCAACAGTTCTGTTTTATCAGATATCAAAGTTCGCAATATTGGCCCGGCCTTTATGTCCGGCAGAATTGCGGATGTTGTAATTCATCCTGAAGATTTCAGTACTTGGTATGTGGCAGTCGGCTCGGGCGGTGTTTGGAAAACAACAAATGCCGGGGTTACATGGAAACCAATATTTGATGATCAAGCTTCTTATTCAATCGGCTGTGTAACGGTTGATCCGAATAATCCAAACATAGTTTGGGTTGGAACAGGTGAGAATGTTGGCGGACGTCATGTAGGTTATGGTGATGGTATTTACAGAAGTCTTGATGGTGGGAAATCCTGGACAAATATGGGATTAAAAGAAACAGAACACATTTCGGAAATTATTGTTCATCCCGAGAACTCAAATGTAATTTGGGTTGCAGCTCAAGGCCCGTTATGGAATAAAGGTGATCAAAGAGGATTGTATAAATCAGTTGATGGCGGAAAAACTTGGAAAAAGACTTTAGGTGACTCTGAATGGACAGGTGTTACCGATATTGCTATCGATCCGAGAAATGCAGATGTTTTATACGCAGCAACCTGGCAAAGACACAGAAATGTAGCAGCTTACATGGGTGGCGGACCCGGAACAGGATTGCACAAATCTGAAGACGGCGGTGAAACTTGGATTGAGCTCAAAAACGGTTTGCCGAAACAAAATATGGGGAAAATCGGCTTGGCAATTTCTCCGATAAAACCGGATGTACTTTATGCTGCTATTGAATTAGATAAACGAAACGGTGCTGTTTACAGATCTGCAGATCGAGGCGGAAGTTGGGTAAAAATGTCTGAAACAGTTTCTGGTGGAACAGGCCCGCATTACTATCAGGAATTGTACGCTAGCCCACATTATTTTGATAAGATCTATTTAGCGAATGTTAGAATGTTGGTATCAAATGACGGTGGAAAAACTTTCAAACAAATGAAAGAGCGTTTCAAGCACTCAGATAATCATTCATTAACATTTAGGTCTGATGATCCGGATTATCTTCTTTGCGGAACTGATGGTGGTTTATACGAAAGTTTTGACCTGGCTGAAAATTGGAGATACATTCCGAATCTGCCCATTACTCAATATTATAAATTAGCAGTAGATGATGATGAACCATTCTACAATATTTACGGTGGAACACAAGATAACAATACTCAAGGTGGGCCGTCGCGTACTGAATGGACAATCGGAATTGTAAACTCAGATTGGTGGATAACCAACGGGGGAGACGGACATCAACCGGCAATTGAGCCGGGAAATCCGGATATAATGTATTCACAATCTCAGCAAGGTTGGCTTCAAAGAATTGATGTAACAACAGGAGAAAGAGTCTTAATTAGGCCTCAACCGGAGGCAGATGAAGATCATGAACGCTATAATTGGGATGCCCCGATTTTAGTGAGTCCGCATAAACCTACCAGATTATATTTCGCGTCTCAAAGGATTTGGAAATCCGAAGACCGCGGCGATAGCTGGACAACAATTTCAAGTGACTTAACAAAAGATCAGGAAAGAATTACTTTGCCGATAATGGGTAAACGCTGGAGTTATGATGAACCTTGGGACTTTTTGGCGATGTCAACTTATAATACAATAACTTCTTTGTCGGAATCTCCGTTACAAGAAGGATTGATTTATGCCGGAACAGATGATGGTTTATTGCAAGTTACTGAAGACGGTGGTTCTAATTGGCTAAAAATTGAGATAAAAAATATAAAAGGAATACCGGCAACAGCTTTTGTAAATGATATAAAAGCAGATTTGTATGACGTAAATACTGTTTATGTTGCTTTAGATAACCACAAATTTGGTGATTTGGATCCGTATTTAATAGTTAGTAATGACAAAGGTAAAACCTGGAAATCGATGACAGGAGATTTACCAAAAAGAAATTTAGTTTGGCGCATTGTACAAGATCATGTAAAAAAAGAACTATTTTTCTTAGCTACTGAGTTTGGAATTTATTTCACAGTTGATTCCGGGAAAAAATGGACAAAACTTACCGGTGGAATCCCGACAATTTCATTCCGTGATTTGGCAATTCAAAAGCGTGAAAATGATTTAGTTGCTGCATCATTTGGCCGAGGATTTTTTGTATTTGACGATTACAGCTTTCTAAGAGATGTAAACGAGGAAAGTCTAAAACAGAACGCAATGCTATTTCAATCAGGAAAAGCTTGGTGGTATGTTCCTCGTCCTTACGGATATGTAACGGGAGCATCAATGTATCGTGCTCCGAATCCACCATTTGGCGCTGTTTTTACTTATTATTTAAAAGATAAAATGGAAACTCTTAAGAGCTCGCGTAAAGAAAAAGAAAACAAGTTAAATAAAGAAAATAAAGATATTCCTTTCCCGGGTTGGGATAAACTGCAGCAAGAAACATTTCAAGATAAACCTAATTTATGGCTCGTAATCAGCGATGAGCAGGGAAATGTAGTTCGAAAAATTTCAGCACCGAATAAGAAAGGATTTCACAGAATCGCATGGGATTTACGGTACCCGGCAGCAGATGCCATAACAAAACTTGATGATGTATCCCAAGATGCTAATTATACTGGAGCAATGGCAGCACCTGGTAATTACACTGCAACACTTTATAATCAAAAAGATGGTGTAACGTCTGAAATTGCTGGTCCAGTATCCTTTAAAATTGAAAGAATGTACGAAGGTGCCCTAAAAGGTTCTGAGCCGATCGCTACAGTTCAATATTGGAAAGAAATTGAAACTTTCAACAGATCATTGACCGCGACAGTAAGAACATTGGAAAAATCTCTTGAGCGTGTAAAGATACTACAAGGTGCACTCAAAAGGACAAATTCTGTACCGGGAGAACTTGATAAAAAAGCTTATGACTTAAAACAGCGTATGTTAGTGCTTGAATCGAAAATCAGAGGTAACCAAGCTAAGCGCAAAATTGGTGAGAAAAGAAATCTGACAATTCTAAACAGATATAGAATTGCAAACTCCAGTTTTGGAAATTCAACTTATGGGCCAACTCCATTACACAAACGTAGTTTCGAAATAGCAATTGATGAGTTAAATAAAATTCAATCTGAATTAAAAATAATAGTTAATACAGATATTCCGGCTTTGGAGATAGAGTTAGAAAAAGTAGGTGCACCATGGTTTGATGGGCAGCCAATACCGGATTACAAATAATTGTCAAAATGAATGAAGATAGCTAATTTCTTTGGCTATCTTCAATATTGGATATGAATAATAATCTATTTGATGAATTTCAATTTTTTCCACCAAACTCACTTTTTAAATATCGGGACTTTGAAAATGAGTTCTATAAGAACCTATTAATTAATAATGAATTATACTTTTCTTCGCCCAGCAGATTTTATGATCCTTTTGATTGTAAAATACCTCCCAAAATTATGATATATCAAAAAGATAAATTATTAAAATATTTCAATTATCTAGCTAAAAAGGAATTTTCAGAACTCAATGAAAAAGAGATAAAGAAAATTGCAAAAGAAGAGTATAACAAAAATATAAATATAATTACAAATCCTGAATTAGCTGCAAAGAGAAATGAAGAAGTAATGAATAAAAGAATAGGTGTTTGTACATTATCAGAAGATAATTCAAACTTGTTGATGTGGAGTCACTATTCCTATAAGCACACTGGATTTTGCATTGAGTACGATGGTGAGGAATTGCTTCAAACATTAATGAATTATTCCACTATTGGTGAGGATTTTTTAATAATGCGTGTCAAGTATGTTAATAAATATCCTAGCATAAAACCTTTTCAACCAGGAGAATTTTCGCTTAATGAATTTTTAAAATTAATTGCATACAAATCTCGAGATTGGAGCTATGAAAAGGAATGGAGAATAACATATACAGATAATACTGATACCAAAATTGAATTAAATAATCGTGTTATAAAAAGTATATGTTTTGGATTGAATTGTGATAAAGAAAAAATAAATGAAGTCAAGGAATACACTAAGGATAAGAATATCAAATATTATAAGGCAATCAAAAACAAGGATTCTTTTTCCATAAAATTTAAGAGAATATAAGTTGTTACAATACATCCAAATAAAAAACCACTAACAAAAATGTCGCATAATGTATATTATGTAAACTAATAAATCCTCTTCTTAAACTCATATAAATAGTTATTATGAATTAGAACGCACCTTCAAGTTTGAGTATTAATAAGACTACTATGATTAAGATGAGTAACATTAAATATGGTGGAGCAACTTTTCTTTTGGATTTTCGGGCACTTCTGAAGCCAAGTCTCTTTTTACGTTTTTCTTCTTCGTCGGTTTCCGGATTGTAAAATCTTGGTGTGTAATCAAACCGGCTGTATTTAGGTCTTTTTGTAAAAAGCATAATCTTAAAACAACATCACTCTTAATTTGTTTCAGTTTTAGTAAACATCGCGTCTACAAAGCTTTTGGGATCAAAAGTCTGTAAATCTTCAATGCCTTCACCAACTCCAATATATCTAACAGGAATATTCTTTTGATTGCAAATTTGAAATAAAGAACCTCCCTTAGCAGTCCCGTCTAGTTTTGTTATTACTAGACCGGTCAAATCAGCATATTTTGAAAACTCATTTGCCTGCATTATGGCATTCTGTCCGGTATTGCCATCAACAACTAAGAATATTTCATTGGGCGCATAGTCTAAAACTTTACTCAAAACCCGGTTTATTTTACCAAGTTCGTTCATCAAATTGTTCTTTGTGTGAAGTCGACCGGCAGTATCAATTAATACAATATCCGCATTTTTGGTTTTAGCGATATTTAATGTGTCAAATGCCACAGCAGAAGGATCAGAACCGGAAACACTTTGAACTATCTCAACCCCGGCTCTTTTGGCCCAAATTTCAAGCTGTTCGTTAGCGGCTGCACGGAAAGTATCTGCTGAACCAATTACAACTTCTAATCCGGCTTTTTTATAATTGTGAGCTAATTTTCCGATTGTAGTGGTCTTCCCTGCTCCATTTACACCAACAATTAAGATGACAAACGGCTTGAATTTTTCCATTTCTGCAAATTCATGATCATCATCTTTGTAATTAGAAAGTGTACTTTCAAGCTCTTCTTTCAAAATTTCCAGAACATTTACTTTAGTTCGATCTTTTTCTGATTTTAAAGTCTCTCGTGTTCTTTCAATTATCTGCATCGAAAGGTCAACGCCCATATCACTAGTAATCAAAATTTCTTCAAGTTCTTCGAGCGTTGCTTCGTCTATTTTAGCTTTTCCTGAGATTGTCTCGGCTATACTTGTAAAAACCTTATCTCTTGTTTTTGACAACCCGGTTTTTAGTTTATCTAAATTTATATTCTTAAACAGCTTCATTTCTTTTCCATTTTACATTTTCAATAGCCCTAATTGTGTAACCGGCAACTGACGCAAAGCTTAGCAATATGCTCCCGTAAAAGAGGAAGTTATATAACCAAGTTATGTTCCGAATATCTAGGACAGCACCAATTAAAAATAAACCGATTGAAAATACAGTTATTTTGCCAAGTAAATTTGACGGCAAAACTTTACCAATTATATTTGTAACGTAAATTCCTCCCAAGAAAATAACAACGTCTCTGAGGATAATTATCCAAAAGTAATAGCCTGGTATCTCATTTAGTAAGTATAACTTAAGTACAAGCACTGCAACAAATACTTTATCTGCCAAAGGATCAACAATCTTTCCAAATTCAGTAATTTCATTAAATTTGCGTGCTAACCAGCCGTCGGCAATATCAGTAAAAAAAGCAAAAATGATCACTAAAAACGTGTAAATTCTATACTCATACCCTTCGGAAATGTAATCCATTAAGAAGAAAAGCGGCACAACCATAAAAAGTCTAAAAAGACTAAGGTAGTTAGATTTAGTGTGGATCTCTTTATAGTTTAGATTCATTTAAGAACTGCAAATTTCTTTGTAACTTCTTCTTTAACTTCATTATTCTCATCAAGACTTCGTATGTGAATCAAATAGATTCCTGAAGAGATTTTTCGGCCTAAATCATCTGTCAAATCCCAATTAGCAAAATTATCAGCATTTTGAAACTTGAAAGAAGCTATTTTATAGCCGTTTATATCAAAAATCCAAATTTCAACATTTTGTACTAAATTAGCAAACTTTAGTTTATCATTATTTGATAATTTTATTGGGTTTGGGTAAACATAGGCGTCCTCAATTGAATTGGAAGAAAAAGACAAGTCAATTACACTCCCTGCTCCTTCTTCAATTAAGATATTTCCAAAACTTGATGATGAATAAATATTATCTAATTCAATAGTGTAATTAATACCTGCTGCACCAATTGGATACTGAATATTTAATAGTACGGAGTTTGTTGAATTAGCTGAAATGTTAGTAATTGTATTTCCATTTGAGATGGAATAATTAGCTAATTCCAGCACAGTATTCCCATCATGAGGAAAATTAAATGATATCTCTAAGCTATTATTATTTATTACTTTATGTGAAGTTATATAAAAATTCTCTTTTTCGATTTCACTATTAATATTAAAAAAAATTGTATCTAATTCAATTGGAGAGTTATAAACATCTCTCAGGCCATTGATGATCAATCTATGCTCCCCAACTTCCAATTTCTCAGCAAGGTTTATTAAGAAAGAGTTGCTTGTATTTTTCGTAATTGAAAAATTAGTAGTAGTTTCATTTATTAAAAACGGATTTTCTGACGTACTTTCAGACATTGATCCAGAGAAAAATACTCCAATATTTTGTGATGAATAGATTTCTATTTTTTCAAATTCAGCAGGTTTGTGAGCAAAAACTTTTGCAATGTTACTATTATTTGAGAATGGAATTTCAAATCTAGAATCGTATGATGCAATGAAATAGAAATAATTTTGATTTGTTGTTGAAACTCTATCAATATAAAAATCTGTGTTTACTGAGTCAATTAATTCAAAATTAATATTGTCTGTTGAGCGAAAAACTCTAAAATATTCGCTACTTCCCTTCCATTTCAGTTGTATTTCGTTTTCAGTTATGCTAAAAGAATCATAAATAATTGGAACGGAAGGTCTATTTGAAATATCATACTCGTAAAACTCTATTCCAGAAAATTTAGGGAATGCAATTTCATTGATTCCGTTATTATCAACATCGCCAAAGAAAACATGCTCCGAATTCACATCACTTTCATAATCAATCATTATTAATTGGTTATCCAAATAATCAAGAACGTAAGCATTCGGATAAACAAAAACTATCAGTTCATCATCAAAATCATTATTTATATCAATGAATCTAATTGAATTATCTGTCTGCGAGAAATTTAATCCAGAACTTGAGTTAATATTTATAAACATCTTAGAAAACATTAATTTTAGAGAATCATTCAATAAATTAAATAAGCTCAATTCGTAGAATGGTGCTGATAGTCGATCCTCATCAGATTCTAAAATAACAGCCAATTCATTAACGCCATCTCCATTGATATCGCCTTTATCTAAGAGGTTGTCTAGACCGTTTAAATCTGATCTATATTGTATATAATTGATATAATTATCTGGGGCAGTAATTTGATACGAAATAATATCACCGTCTAAATCAGTTATCCAAATAGATGGATGCGGATCATTTGATTCAAGCGAAATATTTCCTATTGCTGCATTGGGAGCACCGAATGAATTTCCATTTGTTTTTCTAGATGTGCTGTAATTTTGCAGCTCTGCTTCAAATTCGGCTTCTCCTCTATTGATCTCCCAGATAGTTAATATTGAATCTGCTTCATTATTTTCAATACTACCAATTACAATGATTTCTGTTAACCCATCAGAATCAATGTCTTCTGCTAAAATTGGCCAAAAATTATTTATCTGAGAATATGTGACATCTGTAAAATCTACAGAATTACTATTTATTTGTTCGTCAACAAAAGAATTTCGAACAAAGAGACTTAGAATATCGAGTTTGCCGTTTTGGTTAAAATCACCAATATCTTTCGGAATTCTGCTTTCGATACTTGAAATTTTTTGAAAATCTGTCCTATTCAATTCCATTATAGATAAATTCTGAAAATCTTCTTCACTATTAAATAGAATGAAATTGGTATTGTTAATTTGAAGGGGATCTTTGAATATCCTTCCGAACGGAAGTTCGTATTCTTTCTTGAAATTATTTGCTAATTTTATGTCCGATCCTATAATAACTTTGAAGTATTGTCCGTTATTATCGGCAATGGAAGAAAACCCAGCTTTATTTTGAGCTTCAAAATAAATTTCATATTCAATATTAGATCCAATTTCTTCTACAGGAATAAAACCAAAGTGTTTATTTCGCCAGAATTTAAGATTATTAGAAAAACCATCTAAAAAAGTGGAACTAAATTCTAGTGCTCCCGATTCTCTATAAAACATTGTAACATTTGTTTCATCATCTGTTGTAAGTGATGCCAATATTGTCTCAGCGTTTTGGTAAAATGCCGAATTTAATTTCTCAACATTTATTTCAGGAACTGAACGATCAATTTCAAAATTTATTCTTTCTTCCAATGTTGTGTTATCTGTCAAAAAAACTTTAAGTCGTAATGTGTAACTAGTATCAGTAAAGAGAGTTACATTGAGATTGATGATGTCGTTGTTTATATTTTGCTGCCGCTGTTCAGATATAATCTTCGTCCAGTTTTCCGGATTCAAACCTGCTCCGTAATCAAGATCATATTTATCTAATCGGGGATTTAATACTGTAATATTAATTGGAATAGAATTTTCATTTGTTGATATAAATGCTTCAGGTGAGTTAAACTTTACTAGAGAAGGTAAATTTACAGAAAGAAGAGCATTTTCAAGATTGAGTCTACCTGCACCACTCTTTATGTCCCAATTATCTATATCAATATCCTCAGCAGTAGTTTTTAGAATTTGTTTTATTTCTTCGTTTTCAAAGCTTTTTATTGAAACAAGAAGAGCAGCAGCAGCAGATACATGTGGTGCTGAAGCTGAAGTACCTGTAGAATTTAAGTAACCTCCTCCGATTCGTGTTGTTACAACATTTGCTCCGGGAGCAACAATGTCAATTGTTGAACCAAAATTTGAAAATCCTGTAACATTATCTCCTCTATCTGTAGCTCCAACTGCAATTACTTCACTAAATCCGGATGGAAAATGTGGGTCACTTGAACCAGAATTTCCTGAGCTTCCGACTAAAACAACTCCTTGTAAATGAGCATATTTAATAACATCTTCAAGCAATTGAGAATACTCAGAATCGCCAAAACTCATGCTAATTACTTTTGCGCCCATTTGAACAGCGTATAAAATTGCAGAGGCTACATCATCTTCTTCACCCTGGCCATTTTTATCAAAAGCTCGCAAATTCAAGATTTTTACATTTGGTGCTACTCCTGAAAGCCCAATTGAGTTGTTCGATTCCGCACCTAAAATACCAGCCATTGCTGTACCGTGATCATTTTCGTCCATTGGATCCGGGTCCCAATTGAAGAAATCGCCGTCTCCAAGTGAATCACTATTAAGAAATTTATCAACAAAATCCCATCCGGAAACATCATCTATGAATCCATTTCGATCATTATCAATTCCATCAAAATCAGAATCATCCAGCTTGCCATTATTATTCAGATCTTCTGCTTGATTTATGAACATTTGATTTTGCAAATCCGGGTGTAGATAATCAATTCCTGTATCAATAATCGCTACAATAATTGAGGGATCACCTTTTGTGATCTCCCATGCTCCAAAAGCATTGATCTTTTCAAGTGACCATTGTTCACTCGTTAAGCTGTCATTTGGGATAAAATCATCAATTCTATAAATATTGTTTTTTGAATAAAACTCTATTCCCGAAATACTCCCCAACTCGTTAGTCACGGATTGAAAATCTTTTGAATCTTCTAATTTAATTTCAATCAAATAATAGGAATCTCGAAAATAATTGAACTGATTTATGTTAGATTCTTTTATTTCAAGATATTTATTAGCTTTATTTAAAGAATAACTAGATGTAGAGGTTAAATGGCTTTGAATACTCTCAATAGAATTGAATTTTGTAGATTTTACAAATATCGAGTTCTGAGAAAAATTAAATGAGGCAAATAAAATAAAAAGAAGAAAAATTCTATTCATCGTACTCTTCTTTTGTGATACTGAAATCAATCGGTGTTGGATAGTTTCCGGAAAAACAAGCATCACAAAATTGGTCGGGAGCATGGTCAACCATAGCTTCTTTCATTTCATCTATTGTCATATATTCTAATGAATCAACTTCAAGGAATTTTTCAATTTTTGAGATATTATTTTCATGCACATTCGCAATCAATTCGGATTTATGCGGAAAATCCATTCCATAATAGCATGGGCTAACGATCGGAGATGAAGATATTCTTAAATGTAATTCTTTAGGATTTGCTTCTCTAATTAATTTCACTAAATTTTTTGAGGTATTTCCACGGACTATCGAATCATCAATTACAACTACTGTTCTACCTTCAAGTACTCCTTTTACAGTGTTGAATTTTAGCCTTACTCCACTTTGCCTCATTTCCTACCCTGGTAGAATAAATGTT
>JANQIV010000008.1 GCA_028282005.1 Melioribacteraceae bacterium
TCTAAACACATCTCTGTTAAGTGGGAACCAATAAAACCGCCAGCTCCTGTAATTAATATTTTCATAGTAACTTTTTATTTTTTCAAAACATATTAATAAAAAATTTTCAAAAGATTATCTTGAACACCTAATCAAAAGTGCTCAATTATTTTCATCTTCAGATTGTTTCTTAATATACTCATTAAACTTAGCTTAAATCTACAGTTAAGGATATATCGATTTTTAAATATATTACAATTCTGTAATTACAATCTGAATAAAGTTCTAATTTTATGCCAAATAGAAAGTTTATTTTTGTTAAAAAATTACAATTTGTAAGAATAATTTAATTACTATGGCTATTATTAGCCATTAAAAGGTGAGTATACTTTGGAGTTTTTCCGACATTTTTGATATTTCTTCATTACTATTTTGGCTTAATGAAGATTCTTTTTCCTGTTTCTCTCTTGTTAATAATTCGATTTTTTCTTTAAAACCTTCAATGCGTTTTCTGTAATTATCTTCATAGGATTTGGCTTTTCTTTGAAATTCTTTTTTATAGTACTGAATTTCCCTTTCTTTGTGGTTTTTTACAAATGTGATTTCTTTAAGAATTCTTTGTTTTGCATTGGCTCTTTCCCAAACTGCAGAAGCCGCAGAGAATAATGCGACAAATATTCCGATTAGGAATGTAATTCCCCCCCACTTAACTCCCTCGTACATTGTGTCGCGGAACATTGAGCTATAGGTATCCAGCCCGCTGGAATTAAAGAATGAACCCGCAAATCCTCCGACAAAGAAAACTACTATCGAAACAACAATATTCATCATCATTGAATTGCTGAATGTAGCTGCCGGATCAAATTTATTTTTTGCCTCAAGATTTTCTGATTTGTATTCTAAGGCCTCTATTATATGGTTGTGGTGTTCTTCAATTTTGCTAATTGTTTCTTTTTCACTTTTACCGATTTTTATTTTAGATTCTTCAATCTCGTTAGTTAATATTTTTACCGCCTCTTCACTTTCAGCAATGTTCTCATCGTAAATTTTAATTTCAACAGCTTTCAGATTGTTATAGTGCTGAGAAATTTTCTCGATTATTTCATCTACAATATTTGTTAATTTATTGTAAATCTGCCTTCCCGCAATAAAAATCATCTGATTTCTACTATCCTTAAAGTGCAAAACAAACTTCTTAAGAAACTCAATCTGCTTAGTAGTTTTTTCAGTGTAGTATTGTGTAAGCTCCATTTCCTCTAGCTTAACAATTATTCCGCTAACTCTTTCAAACATGTCTGTATAAGAGCCGGTATTTGAAGTAATCATTAGGTCAAGATCGGAAATCATATCTGCAAAAATGTGCTCAGAGAAAACATTGTAGAAAACTGCATTTTGTACGAAGAAGGAAAATAGTCCGAGACTATTATTGTCAATTGCAAACTTGAATCTGTTTCGGTCATATTCAAGTATACCCATTAACAAATCTTGAGAAGCATTGTAGTTATTTAAATATTTTTCGGCAACTGCTTTGTAGAATGTTGCAGTTACACCGTAGGGATTTTCTTCTTTTGCATTAGTAAAGTTTTCTTTTGCAAAAGCATAATCGCCGGATTTTAGTGAAATGAAACCGAGATAAAGCTCAATTAAATAAAGATATTCTTTTCTCAGTGATTCATCAATTGCAGAGGTTACAACTATTTCACGGCACTTAGAGAGAAGTTCAGCAGCTTTTTCAGGAGAGAAGATTTTTTTATCGAAGGTTAGGATGCTTGCATATAAGAAGTACTTTAAGAAGTTATTTTTATTTAGATCTCTTTCGATTTGGTTAATTGCAGTTAAAGCAAAATATTGTTTCTCTTTTTCTCCTTTGTTTGTTATCCATTTATTATAGAAATTCTTTATCTCTGTAAATGTACTATTTTTAATAATTACGTTTTTTGATCCGTTTTTTAAATATTCTTCAGCCTGGTTTTGAATGTAACCATCTAAAATCCAAAACCCAGCGGCATTTTCAAGCCGGATGAAAAACTCATTGTATTCTCGAGGAATGTTGTATGCGGAAAGCTTGGCACTGGTTTGAACCAGCTCAACATAGTTTAAACGTTCCTTTACAAAATCCTGGAATTTTTCCTTCGCAAGATATTTAAACTTTGCAACGTTTAATTGACCGGTGAGCTGCTCGTCGCCACCTTCATTTAGGTCGTAAATATTGGACTGATCTAAATTCATACTTCTTCCCTGAAGTCCGTATTAATAGACATCCCTTCTTGACATAATTATCGGAAGAATTGTTAAAATTTTTAGTAGCTCAACTGGGTCAAAAATTAGCCGAAAATTTCATCTAGCTTCTCTACCGGGCGGGCTAAAACGGCTTTTTCGCCAAATTCGACAATTGGTCTTTGAATTAGGTCGTGATTGGCAATCATTAGGTCCAAAATTTCTGATTCTTTGTAAGAATTATTTTTGAAATCCAGCTCTTTGTAAGCTTTATCATTTTTTCGAAGCAGTTCACTTGGCTGCATTCCCATTTTTTTAAGGAGAATTTTCAGTTTGTTTTTGGTGAATGGTTTGATATAATAATTAATCTTTTCGATCTCTATTCCTTTTTCTGTAAAATATTTTGAAGTTTTTCTACAAGTTGTACAAGTTGGTTTTTCAAAAACTGTAATTTTTCCCATTTTATCACCGTTTGTTTTAATCAAAATAAAAACATATTCAAGTAGAATTTTACAAAATAAAGCATAATTTACGAAGCCTAAAAATTAGAAACTTGCAGGTCAAATGAATATACTATCAGAAATATCAAAAGAATTAGATTTAAGAATTGAACAAGTAAAATCAGTCATCAGTCTTTTTGACGATGACGCGACAATCCCTTTTATTGCTCGATACAGAAAAGAACACACCGGAGGACTTGACGAAGATCAGTTGCGGGCAATTGACGAAAGATATCAGTATTTAACATTGCTTGAAGACAGAAAGAAAACCGTCTTAAAAAGCATTGAAGAACAAGGTAAATTGACAAACGAATTAAAAGTAAAAATAGAAGCTGCAGCAAAATTGCAAGAAGTGGAAGATTTATATTTACCTTACAAACCGAAAAGAAAAACCCGTGGAACAGTGGCTAAAGCAAAAGGCTTGGAGCCCTTGGCACTATTTATTATTGAAAATCCAAATACAACTAAAGATTTAAATACAATTGCCGAACAATACGTCAGTCCTGAAAAAGAAGTCAATTCTGTTGAAGAAGCAATTCAAGGAGCAAAAGATATTATTGCAGAAATGATTAGTGAATCAGCAGAAGTACGTGAATTAGTGAGAGAGTTTTTACTAAGTAATTCAGTGATGAAATCCACAAAAGTTGAGAACCCGGATAAAGAGCTAACCAAAAACAAAAAAGACGTTTATGAGATTTACCATGATTTTACTGTTGATATAAATCATGTAAAAGAATATCAAATTCTCGCAATGAACAGAGGCGAACGTGAAGGTTTTCTCAGAATTCATTTAGCTATTGAAAAGGAAGTAATTTTAGAAAAAATCTACAAAGAGTATTTTAATTTCGATAAATCGGTTTTTGAAGATTTACTGAAAGAGACCACGGAAGATTCATACAACCGATTAATTTCTCCTTCGCTGGAAAGAGAAGTCCGCAAAATTTTATCCGAAAAATCTGATTTGCATGCGGTTGAAATCTTTGCATCCAACTTAAAACAGTTGCTGCTTCAACCTCCGATCAGCAACAAAATAATCATGGGAATTGATCCCGGTTTTGTGTCCGGCTCAAAAGTAGCTGTTATCGATTCAACGGGAAAATATTTGGAAGGCAACACTATTTATCCGCATCCACCGCAAAATAAAGTTAAAGATGCTCAAAAAATAATTTTGGATTTTGTAAAAAAATACAATGTTGATTTGATTGCAATCGGAAACGGAACAGCTAGTCGTGAAACTGAATTTTTAGTTGCAGAATTAATCAAAGATAATTCACTTAAATGCAGTTACATTATTGTTAATGAAGCCGGAGCTTCTGTTTATTCCGCATCTACCGTTGCAAAGTCTGAGTTTCCTGATCTTGAAGCAAGCCAGCGCGGAAATATTTCAATTGCACGACGAGTTTTAGATCCGCTTGCAGAGCTTGTTAAAATCGAGCCAAAGTCAATTGGTGTGGGACTTTACCAGCACGATATTAATCAAAAACTACTTACAAAAAAATTAGCAGATGTTGTCGAAAGTTGTGTAAACTATGTTGGTGTTGATATCAATACTGCTTCAGCTTCACTTTTGACTTATGTTTCAGGTTTGAATAGCCGAATCGCAAAAAACATTGTAAAGTTCAGAGAAGAAAAAGGAAGGTTCCAAAACCGAAACCAACTTTTAACAATAAGTGGAGTTGGTGAAAAATTATTCGAACAGGCCGCTGGTTTCTTAAAAATTCCCGGTAGTGATAATCCTTTCGATAATACTTTTATTCACCCTGAAAGCTATGATGCTACCTTTAAACTTTTGAAAGAATGCAATATTTCAGACACAGCGATAAATGAAAAAGGCAACCTCGTAAAAATGATTACAAAACAAAAAGGCCTGCAATCTATTTCCAGCACAATTGGTGTCGGAATTCCAACATTGGAAGATATTTTGGAGAACCTCGCTCGTCCAGGCAGAGACCCGCGTGAGGATATGCCGAAACCAATATTACGAAGTGATATTTTGAAGCTCGAAGATCTCACTATCGGGATGAAACTTAAAGGTACGGTTAGAAATGTTGTTGACTTTGGGGCGTTTGTTGATATTGGCTTAAAACAAGATGCGCTACTTCACATTTCGCAAATTGCAAATAAATTTGTAAAACACCCGATAGAAGTTTTGAATGTTGGCGACATCATCGACGTAACAATATTTAAAGTAGATGTTGAAAAAGGAAGGGTTTCATTGAGCAGAAAAGAAAACCTAGCTTAATTTTTGCCAAAACAAGCGTTATGCTTATTATTGTATTTTTCAAAATGTTTGCACCAAACGGCAAGTTCTTTTCTGCAGGCTCCAATTGAATTGGGATCGCCAAAATCGGCAAATTCGCACGAATAATCACAATACTGCGGAAATTTAATATTTTTTGATTTTGTTTGTTTTGCTTTCTTTGGCATATTGCAGAACCGATTTACATTAAGATGAGAAAAATAGAAAACTTTATTATCTTTGACAATTGTGCATAAAAATTAAATGAAAGTATACGAGCATCTTAAAAATATCATTTCTGAAAAAGGCGCCGGCTATTTAGTACTCATCGATCCCGATCACGTTGAAAGCAACAAGCTGCCTGAATTTTTGAGCTACTGTGAAAGCGCAGGAGTTGACGGTTTGCTGATAGGCGGCAGTCTAATGATCCATGGGGATTTAAAAGCTACGATTGCAACAGTAAAAGAGCACAGCAAATTACCAGTCGTAATTTTCCCAGGCAGTGTAAGCCAAGTTACCCCGAACGCTGATGCAATTCTTTTCATTTCACTAATTAGCGGAAGAAACGCTGAGCAGTTGATTGGTAAACATGTTTTAGCAGCACCGTTTTTAAAGAAGTATGATCTCGAACCAATTTCTACCGGATACATGCTAATTGAGTCAGGCAGCTCGACAACAGCAGAATACATTAGCGGAAGTAAACCAATCCCGCGTAACAAACCGGAAATTGCAGCAGCAACAGCACTTGCGGCAGAGTATCTCGGAATGAAAATGGTTTATCTCGAAGCCGGTTCAGGTGCAGAAAAAAATGTACCAAACGAAATGGTAAAATTAGTTTCCTCTCAAATTTCCATTCCTCTTATTGTTGGCGGTGGAATTAAGTCGGCGCAGTCAGCCCGTGAAAAAGTAGAGAACGGAGCAGGTATTATCGTTACCGGAAATTATTTTGAAGATGAAAATAACTGGTCGAAGATAAAAGATTTTGCTGAAGCCGTTCACATCAAAAATTCAATAATTGTTTAGGATTGTAACGCAGATGTAATATCTGCGATACGGAGTATAAATGAATAAGAGAGAATTCATTACATTATCACTTAAAGAAAGTAGCGAAGTAAAATTATTAATAGAAAAAGAGTGTTCTAATTCAATTATTGAAGCAGTTGAAGTTACTGTAAATGCTTTGAAAAACGGCAACAAATTATTGCTTTGCGGAAACGGCGGCAGTGCAGCCGATTGTCAACATCTAGCTACAGAATTTATGATCAGACTTAGTCACGATTTGGATCGTCCAGCAATCCCGGCAATAGCCTTAACAACCGACACTTCAAATTTAACAGCAGGCGGAAACGACATCGGGTTCGAAAATGTATTTGCCCGTAATGTTGAAGGCTTGGGCAGTTCAGGTGATATTTTAATTGCTATTTCTACCAGTGGTAATTCCGGAAATGTTGTTAAAGCAGTTGAAAAAGCACATTCAAAAGGAATGACAGTGGTTGGTTTTTTGGGTGGCTCAGGTGGAAAATTGAAAAGCATTGTTGACATTCCGATTGTTATTCCTTCATCTAACGTTCAAAGAATACAGGAAGGCCACATCACAGTTGGACACATAATCTGTGAATTGGTAGAACGCAAACTATATAATTAAAGACTTAAAGTAACTCTCCTCAATTTGCTATTTTCATTTATTCCAATAATAAAGATTAATCCTTTTTCATTATAGACCAGATATTTTACTGTCATAGCAGTAAAATAATTTGTTTTTGATGTAGTTTTAAATTATATTTACATAAACACAGATTATTACTGCGGAAACAGTAAAAATGAACGATTTTGGACGAATGATAAAAGAGCATCGTAAAAAAGCCGGACTAACTCAAAAAGATTTAGCCGACTTTGCCGGGCTTGGCAAAACAGTAATATTCGATATTGAAAAAGGTAAAGAAACTGTTCAATTTAATTCTCTTTTAAAGATCCTCTATGTCCTCAATATAAAACTTAAGGTTAAAAGTAGATTAATGAAGGGAGAGATTGTATTAAATGAGGAAAGCTAAAGTCTATAATTATGATTTGTTGGCAGGCGAATTTATAGAAATAAAATCTAACGCCGAATATAAATTTATATATTCGGATAATTACGAAGGTGAACCAATTTCAATGACGATGCCACTTTCACAAAAGGAATATTATTTCGACTCATTCCCATACTTTTTTGAGGGACTTTTACCTGAAGGTGCAATGTTGGAGAGTCTGCTGTCTGTTACTAAGATTGATAAAAAAGATTTGTTCTCGCAACTACTTTTTTTAGGCAAAGATTTGGTTGGTTCCGTAACGGTTAAGGAAAATTAATGAACAGATGCCCGATTACATACGAAGAAACGAAATGCCGCTATTCCGATAAAGGTGTAAAACATTTCTCAAGAAACTTAGAAAGTCTTAACGACTTAAATTTCTCAAAAGAAGAACTATTATATGAGGTTCGTAAGAGAGTTCCCCAAATGTCTATTCAAGGGGTTCAACCAAAACTTAGTGCTGTATTGAATGTGTCGAATACCGGCTTTGAATTAGTTAGCAAAAAAGGAAGATACATCTTAAAACCTCCACATAGTTATTTTAAGGATGTTCCTCAAAATGAAGATTTAACAATGAGACTTGCCGGATTATTAGGTTTTAAGACTCCGAAGCATGGTCTTATTTTCGGCAACGATAATTCACTTACTTATATTGTAAAAAGATTTGATAGAGCAAGGTATGGTAGGAAAATAGCAGTTGAAGACTTTGCCCAATTATCTAAAGCAACAAGAAATACAAAATATAAATCCAGCATGGAGAAAGTTGCAGAAGTAATAAATGAATTCTGCACATTTCCGCTTGTAGAAAAAGCAAAGCTATTTGAATTAACTCTCTTCAATTTTCTCATTGGCAATGAAGATATGCATCTAAAAAACTTTACGCTGATAAGAAATGATGATGTAATTGAGCTATCACCCTTTTATGATTTATTAAATACAAGAATTATTTTAGAGAAGCCAAAAGAGGAAATTGCACTTCCAATAAACGGGAAAAAAAATAATTTGACCAAGGGAGATTTAGTAGATTATTTCGGAAGAGAAGTATGTTCTATAAATGAAATTGTGATCAAAAAATCTTTAGAAAAATTTAGGGTTCTTTTTGAAAGATGGAACGAACTAATCGAAATAAGTTTTTTATCAAATGATATGAAAGATAAATATTCTAGTTTATTAAATAATAGAAAAAAAAGATTGTTTAACTAAAATATAAAGGAGAAATCATGACAGCAAATATTGACATGATTGAAAAAGTGTATGCTGGTCTGGAATCGAAACTTGAAAAAGTTAGGGCAGTTTTAAACAGACCACTAACATATGCTGAAAAAATTCTTTACTCCCACCTTTGGGAAGGGACCTCACAGGAATATCAAAAAGGAAAAGATTACGTAGATTTAGCGCCAGACAGAGTTGCAATGCAGGATGCGACAGCACAAATGGCTTTATTACAATTTATGCATTCAGGCAGAAAGTCGGTTGCGGTTCCTTCAACAACACACTGCGACCACTTAATTCAAGCTCAGGTTGGTGCCGAAGATGATCTGCTCAGAGCAAAAGATGAGAACAAAGAAGTTTACGATTTCCTCGAAAGCATTTCCAAAAAATTTGGTGTTGGATTTTGGAAGCCTGGTGCAGGAATTATTCATCAGGTGGTTTTGGAAAACTATGCTTTCCCCGGCGGAATGATGATCGGGACAGACTCTCACACACCAAACGCAGGCGGACTGGGGATGATCGCTATCGGCGTTGGCGGCGCGGATGCAGTTGACGTGATGGCAGGAATGCCATGGGAATTAAAATGGCCAAAGTTGATCGGTGTTAAATTGACCGGAAAACTTTCTGGTTGGACATCACCGAAAGATGTGATTTTAAAAGTAGCTGGGATACTTACCGTAAAAGGCGGCACCGGAAGCATTGTTGAATATTTCGGAGAAGGTGCAAACTCAATTTCTTGTACAGGTAAAGGAACCATTTGCAACATGGGTGCAGAGATTGGTGCTACTACTTCTCTATTTGAGTTTGACGATAAAATGGCTGCGTATTTAAGAAAAACTGAAAGAGAAGATGTTGCAGAATTAGCAGAAAAACACGCTGCTCACTTACGTGCAGATGACGAAGTTTATACTAATCCGGAGAAATATTTTGATCAAGTAATTGAAATTAATTTGAGTGAACTTGAGCCACACTTAAATGGACCTTTTACTCCTGATCTTGCGTGGCCTTTATCAAAAATGAAAGAAGCAGTGAAAGAAAAAGATTACCCGGACAACATTAGTGTTGCGTTGATCGGAAGCTGTACAAACTCAAGCTATGAAGATATCGACAGAGCAGCTAATATTGCAAAACAAGCAATGGACAAAGGATTGAAATTGAAATCGCAGTACACAATTACTCCGGGTTCAGAACAAGTGCGTGCAACTATCGAACGTGACGGACAATTAAAAACTTTGACTGATGCCGGTGGAGTAGTACTTGCAAATGCTTGCGGACCGTGTATCGGTATGTGGAAAAGAATGGACATTCAAACCGGAGAAAAAAATACAATCGTTACTTCTTTCAATAGAAACTTTGCAAAACGTAACGACGGCAATCCGGAAACATTGGCATTTGTAGGAAGCCCGGAAATTACAACTGCACTTGCTTTTGCGGGAAGCCTTTCTTTTAATCCTGAAACTGACGAGCTTGAAAATGAGTCCGGCGAAAAAATAAAATTGGATTCACCTTACGGAGATGAGCTTCCTCTTAACGGTTTTATAAAAGACAACGAAGGTTACATTGCTCCTTCAGAGGAAAATCAAAACGTTGAAGTGATTATTCAACCGGACAGCAAACGTTTACAGTTCCTTGAAACATTCGAAGAGTGGGACGGCAATGATTATAATGATCTTCCGATACTTTTAAAAGCAAAAGGCAAATGTACAACCGACCACATTTCAATGGCTGGCCCATGGTTGAGATTTAGAGGCCACTTAGACAACATTTCACAAAATCTTCTTTTAGGTGCAATCAATGCTTACACTAATGAAGCAGGGCAAGTTAAAAATGTTGTAACCGCCGAAACAAAACAGCCGCACGAAGTTGCCAGAGATTACAAAGCACAAGGTTTGGGCTGGGTAGTTGTTGGTGATGAAAACTATGGCGAAGGTTCAAGTCGCGAGCACGCTGCAATGGAACCGAGATTCCTCGGCGGAAAAGCTATCATCGTAAAATCATTTGCCAGAATTCACGAAACAAATCTTAAAAAGCAAGGCATGCTTCCTTTAACATTTGCTGATCCGAATGATTACGATAAATTTAAAGAAGATGATAGAATAAGCCTAGTTGACTTAAATGAACTTGCGCCTGGCAAAAAAGTGAAAGCTTTACTGAAACATTCTGATGGTTCAACTGAAGAAATATATTTGAATCACACAATGAATGAAAATCAAATTGAGTGGTTTAAGGCTGGAAGCGCATTAAACCTAATTGCAAGCCAAAATAATTAAAATGTGATGCCCCGTTTCTGGCGGGGCTTTTTTAATTTGCTCTCCAAACAATATTGTCGCCTTCTTTAATATTGTATTTATCCGTATAACCGGCAACCACTTCTACAACGTACTTTGCAGGCTTTTCTGAAGGATACGACTCTTCGGAATATGGGGTAGTGTTTTTATGAACTTTAACAATTTCAAAGTCTCTATTCACAAAAATTATATCAAGAGAGATAGCAGTATTTTTCATCCAAAATGATTGGTAATTTTCAAAAGGGAAAGTAAACAACATTCCTTGGTTTTCTTTTAAGTCAATTCTAAACATTAATCCTTGAGTTCTCTCAACATTATCTTCAGCTAATTCAACATCAACCTTTGAGATAAATTCATCATTTGTATTTCTAAAAGTTACTTCACCTTCTTTATTAAATTCGTACGGTGTAATCGTTTTAATTTTATCCTCTCCTTTTTCTTCTTTTTCACTAAAAAACTTAGGAACATAAAAATAAAATACAATTATCAGAGCGGCGAACGTAAAAAGCATTGTTAAAAGCTTTCTGTTTTTTTCTTTCTTTTGAATTTCTTTAATTTTTTTTCTCTTTCCAATTTGAGAGTTATTTGAACTCATTTTATTATCTTCCGGTTAAAATTGTGATTGTTATACAACAAAAACTATAAATTATTCCGAAACAAAATTACAAATTAAAAATTAAATTTTTGGCCAAAATTGATAATTGAAAGAAAAGAAATAATACTTAGCGAATCTCAAACCAAAATGGTAAAAAGCGGTTGGGGTGATGAAACTTTTGAAAATACAATAGTTGAAAAAATCACTTACCTTTCCGACGGACTAAAAGTAAAAGGCTACATTGCATATCCCAAAAACCAAAGTAAAAAATATCCATGTGTAATTTGGAATAGAGGCGGCATCGGGAATGCCGGCGCAATTGACCAATTTAACGCGAGGGGAATTTTCGGTTCCCTTGCAAATTGGGGCTATATAGTTTTTGCTTCGCAGTACCGCGGTAACGATGGCGGTGAAGGGCATGACGAATTTGGGGGCGATGATATAAATGATATTTTGAATTTGATTCCTCTTGCCGATGGATTTCATTTTGCTGATACAACCAAATGGGGCATTGAAGGTTGGAGCCGGGGTGGCATGATGACGTATTTAACTTTGACCCGGAATCACAATTTCAAGTGCGCTATTATTACCGGCGGCATTGCAAACCTTAGATGCAATGCAGATGAAAGCCGTTTCATGAAAAAGCTCTACGAAGTAACTATGGGCAAAAGAGGCAGCGGAGAGTTTAATGAAAAATGCCAATCGCGCTCAATTGTAAATTTTCCCGAGAAGCTTGCACCGGAAACTCCTATTTTAATTCTGCACGGGAATGACGATAACAGAGTGCTGCCTCACGATTCTATTGATCTTTCATACAAACTACTTGAGAATGGAATTCCTTTTAGATTGGTAATGTTGGAAGAGGGTGATCACTTCTTAAAATCGCACAGAAAAGAAGTTGACAGGTTAAGAAAAGAGTGGTATTCAAAATACCTTTAATAAAATTAATGGAGAAAAAATAATGGCAAAAAAATATTGGCTTGTAAAAACCGAACCAGATGCATTTTCAATTGACGATTTGGCAAATATGAAAAACCAAACTGAACATTGGGACGGAGTAAGAAATTATCAAGCCCGTAACTACATGCGTGACGAAATGAAACTCGGTGATAAAGTCTTGTTTTATCATAGCAGTACAAAGCCGACTGCTGTTGTCGGGAGTTGTGAAGTAGTAAAAGAATCTTATCCTGATCACACAGCATTTGACCCGGACTCAAAATATTTTGATCCCAAAAGCAATCCGGAAAAGCCAACCTGGTTTATGGTTGATATCAAGCTCATAAAAAAATTCAAGAAAGAAGTAACTCTCGATGAAATTAAAAGCAATCCAAAACTGAAAGACATGCGTTTAGTACAAAAAGGTAATAGGCTTTCCGTATTTCCTATTGAAAAACACGAGTTTGATGAAGTAGTGAAAATGTCCAAATAGATTTTTATGATTAATCCTCAAAGAGTAAAAAAAATATATGACGGGAAAAAGAAATCCGGACCAGTTATTTACTGGATGCAAAGAGAACAACGGGTAAATGACAATTGGGGATTAATTACCGCACAGCTATCTGCATTAAAAAAAGATCAGCCCCTTATTGTTGTTTTTTGTTTGGTCAATAATTTTTTGGATGCCGCCTTTAGACAATATGACTTCATGATTAAGGGCTTGATCGAAGTTGAAAAAAAACTACAAGAATTAAATATCCCATTCATTTTATTGACGGGAAATCCATCTGAAAAAATTCCGGAGTTTGTTGACAAAGTCGGGGCATCGGTTCTAGTTTCTGATTCTAATCCATTAAGAATTATAAACAAATGGAAACAATCAGTAATAAAAAAAATTAACATCCCTTTTTACGAAGTTGACGGACACAATATTGTTCCTTGCAGTGTAGCTTCACCGAAATTAGAATTTGCCGCTTATACCATAAGGCCAAAGATAAATAAACTTCTTCACGATTTTCTTGATGAATTTATTCCTTTGCAAAAAATGGGAAGTAATAATTTTTCAGATCAAAAAAACAATTGGGATGAAGTTTATAAAAATTTAAACATAAATTTTAATGTAAAACCGGTTAACTGGCTTATCCCCGGAGAAGATTCTGCACAAAAAGTTTTTAATGAATTTTTGGATAACAGATTTGAGTTTTATGCTACAGGCAGAAACGACCCGAACAAAAATGCAGTTTCTCACTTATCCCCTTTTTTACATTTCGGACAAATCTCTGCTCAAAGAATTGCACTTGAAGTAAACAAAATCAACGGTAATGAAGAATCCAAAAAATCATTTTTGGAAGAATTAATTATCCGGCGAGAACTTTCCGATAACTTTTGCTTTTATAATCCTCATTATGATTCATTTGAAGGTTTCCCGGAATGGGCTAAAAAAACTTTGAATGAACACAGAGACGACGTGCGTGAATTTATCTACTCAAAGGAAGAATTTGAAAACGCAAAAACTCATGACGATTTATGGAATGCAGCCCAATTAGAAATGGTAAATTCCGGAAAAATGCACGGTTACATGCGGATGTACTGGGCAAAAAAAATTCTCGAATGGACTAATTCTCCGGAAGAAGCTTTAGCAATTGCAATCTATTTGAATGATAAATATGAACTCGACGGAAGAGATCCCAACGGTTATGTTGGCGTTGCGTGGTCAATCGGCGGTGTTCACGACAGAGCCTGGACTGAGCGTCCGGTATTCGGGAAAATTAGATTTATGAACTATAACGGCTGTACAAGAAAATTTGATGTAGCAAATTACATCAATAATAATCTCATCTATAAATAAAACAATTGAAAAATCTACACGTCTAACAATTTCTAAATAAAAACATATTTTTCAACAACTTATGCCAATTACGCTTAGCCATTTTAATAAAGTTTTATCAATCATATTTGTATTAGTTTTAGCTACAAATTGTAAACCGCAAAAAGAAGATATTCCACTTATTCCCATCAAAGATTTATTTCGATATCCCGAAAAGACCAAATTCTTAGTATCTCCGGGCGGAACTAAAGTATCTTTTTTGCAATCATCCGAATCAAAGTGGGATTTGTATATCAAAAATCTATCTGATGACAAAATCGAGAAATTGACCGATTTTTCTTCTGAAAGAATTGCAGGTTACAAATGGGTTAATGATAATCAAATTCTTCTGACAAATGATCAACACAAAGATGAAAACACAAAACTATATTCAATTAATGTTGCAACAGGCACAATAAAAAAGTTAACATCTCAAGAAAATAAAGTTGTCGAAATTATTAATTGTACTGCTCAAAAAGAAAATGAAGTAATTGTAAAAGCTAATTTTGACAACAATGAAGAGTTTGATCTTTACAGACTAAACTTTGACAACGGAAATTACAAGTTGATTGCTGAGAATCCCGGCAATATTATTAATTGGTTGACAGACAATGAAGGGATACTGCGAATTGCTGTTAAAACTGACGGCGTAAACACCGGTTTACTTTATCGGCAAAACGACAAAGATGATTTTGAACTTGCAAGGCTATCAAATTTTAAAGATATGCTTGAGCCATTATTTTTTACTGCAGACAACAAGTATATTTATGCGTTATCAAATATAAATCGTGACAAAGCAGCCATTGTAAAATATGACATTGAAAATGATACTGAATTGGAAACTATTTTTGAGCATTACGAGGTTGATGCAAAAGAATTGCTCTGGTCTGAAAAAAGAAATGAAATTATTGGGGCTGCGTATTTAGATTATAAAATGGAGTATAAATTTTTCACTTCACGCGATGATTCTCTCCATTATTATATTAAAAATAAATTCCAAGGCAAAGAGATTAGATACATCAATCATAGTAAAGATGAAAATAGCATTTTATTTATTGCACGGTCCGATAGATCGCTGGGCACATATTATTTATTCAAAATAGATGAAAATAAATTTATAGAAATTGAAAATTTGAGTCCATGGTTGAATGAAGAACAGATGGCTGAGATGAAACCAGTTTGGTTCAGAGCAGAAGACGGATTATCAATTCACGGATATTTAACACTTCCGCCAAAAACTGAGCACGATAATCTACCTGTTGTTATAATTCCAAATAACAGTTACTGGAAAAGAGCACAGTGGGGATTTAATAGAGAAGTTCAATTTGTTGCCAACAGAGGCTATGCGGTTCTTCAAATAAATTGCCGGGGCTCCTATGGCTACGGCAAAGAGTACTGGAAAAGCGGATTCAAAGAGATGGGCGGGAAAATTCAGCAGGATATTTCCGATGGTGTTAATTGGCTAATTGAACAGGGTATTGCTGATCCCGATAAAATCGCGATTTACGGACATTCATACGGCGGTTATTTAGCAATGACAAATGTTGTATTCAATCCGGATTTATATCAGTGTGCTGTTTCGTACGGCGGCATTGTTGACATGATGGCATTTATGTCGAGCATACCCGGAAAATATAAACCGTTTGTTGAAATGATTTATGAAACTATGGGTAATCCGAATACAGAAAAGGAACATCTCAAAAGCATTTCTCCAATAAATAATGTTGATCAAATAAAAATACCTCTGTTAATAGCGCACGGCACAAAAGACAGCAGAGTTGATAAAAAGAATGTTGATAAATTTGTATCAAAACTTCAGTCAAGAAATATCCCGGTAGAATATTTTATTGGTGAAAATGATGGCCATGTTTTCAGAAATGAAGAAAATATTTTTAAGTTTTATCAAACCTTTGAGCGCTTTCTTTCCAAAAATTTAAAGGGAAGAAAATAAAATTCTCTAATTTCTCCATATTGGGACGATGGGGAGGCTTTGGTTCGTAGTCTCCCCTTTTTTTATTACCTTTCCCTAAGTTAAACCTTTTCTTAAATTATTTCGTTTTTAGCACAAATAACTTTTTTAACGGGGCGTTATGAAGAATTTTAAAATAAATTTAGCTTTGATCTTTGCCATTACTATATCTTTAAATTCGATATCAGCACAACTTCAAATTGAAAAAGCATTTCCAAATCTATCATTTACCCAGCCTGTTGATATTCAGTCGCCGCAGGACGGCAGCAATAGAATTTTTGTACTATCACAACCTGGAATAATATATTCATTTAATAATGATGCTAATGTGGCTGAACCAAATGTGTTTCTCGATTTAACAAATCAAGTTTTATCAGGTGGAGAGCAAGGTTTACTGGGATTGGCATTTCATCCCGACTACTCAAACAACGGATACTTTTTTGTCAATTACACACGCAGCAACCCACGCAGGACTGTTGTTTCACGTTTCAAAGTTAGTGATACAAATGTAAATGAAGCTGATCCGAATAGTGAATTGGTTTTAATGGAAGTTAATCAACCGTTTTCAAATCACAACGGCGGGCAAATTGCATTTGGTGAAGACGGCTATTTGTACATTTCTTTTGGTGACGGAGGTTCAGGTGGTGATCCGCAAGGACACGGACAAAACAGACAAACTCTATTGGGTAGTATTGCAAGAATCGATATTGACAACACATCTGGAAATTTAAATTACTCCATCCCGGCTGATAATCCTTATGTGGATAATAGTAACGGCTGGCAAGAAGAGATTTATGCTTTTGGTTTGCGCAACGTTTGGCGCTTCAGTTTTGATCCTATTACAAACAATCTTTGGGCAGCAGATGTTGGCCAAAATTCATGGGAAGAAATAGACTTAATTAAAAACGGAGGTAACTACGGCTGGAAAATCATGGAAGGAAATCATTGCTACTCCCCATCTTCAAATTGCGACCAAACAGGGTTGGAATTACCGGTTTGGGAATACGGACGTTCCGAAGGTGTCTCAATTACCGGGGGTTATGTTTACAGAGGAAACAACGCGGAAGAAATAAAAGCTAAATACATTTGACTATGTTACAGGAAATATTTGGGCTCTTGATATGAACGGAGAACAAGTACAAAATGAACAAATTTTTTCAACTAATCATTTTATTTCAACATTCGGGACTGATCAAAACAATGATTTATATTTTGCAAGTTACACAACAGGCATGATTTATAAAATCGTGGGAACACCGGTAACATCAGTGGACAAAGTAATTCCAGAAGATTACAAACTTGAACAAAATTATCCGAACCCGTTTAACCCGACGACAGTGATCAGATATCAGCTTTCAGCAACTGCAAATACAAAATTAACTATTTATGATTCCCTCGGTAAAGAAGTACGGCAATTAGTAAATGGTTTACAGACACCGGGTAGTTATTCCTATAATTTTACAGCGAATGATTTGGCAAGTGGTATTTATTATTATCAATTAGTTACAGAAAATTTTACTGACACAAAAAAGATGGTCCTCCTTCGTTAGAAATTCAGAGGACCTCAATTCAATTTTATTTTGAAGCAATGTGATTCAAAATATTCTCAGCATGATACCTTGAATTTTCGATGAACCACCTTCCGGTTTCCATTCCTCCGCAAACAACTCCTGCAAGATAGATTCCTTTCACATTAGTCTCAAAAGTATCCGGATCGTATTGGGGAATGTTTGTACTATCATGAGAATTTAAATTAATTCCTGCATCATTCAAAAATTCAAAATCCGGATGATAGCCCGTCATGGCAAGCACAAAATCGTTTTCTATCGTGATTATCCCTTCCTGAGTTTTGATATCGACTTCTTTCTGTCTAATTTCTGTTAGCTCAGAATTAAAGTACGCTTTAATTGATCCTTCATTAATTCTGTTTTCAATATCAGGCCGAACCCAATATTTTACTCCCTTTTCGAGATTATCTTTTCTGAGCACCATTGTTACTTGCGAGCCTCTACGGAAAGTTTCCAAAGCAACATCTACAGCTGAGTTACCACCACCAACAACCACAATCTTCTGTTCAACATAAGGATGCGGTTCATCGTAATAGTGCTTTACTTTTGGAAGTTCTTCTCCCGGGATATTCATTTTGTTTTCATAATCAAAAAATCCGGTGGATATAATTATATTCTTACATGTATAAAAATCTTTGGCAGTACCCACATTAAATCCATTTTCACCTCTTTCAATCTGATTTACTTTTTCGTAAAGGTTTACATTCAAATCCCAAGTAGTTTTAACTCTTCTGTAATACTCAAGGGCTTCAGTGCGGGTAGGTTTTACCCCATGTGAAATAAAAGGAACATCGCCTATTTCCAATCGTTCTGAAGTGGAAAAAAAAGTCATGTTTACCGGGTAATGAAAGATTGAATTTACCAAACAGCCTTTTTCAATTATTAAATAAGAAAGATTTTTCTTTTTGGCCTCAATTCCGCATGCTAAACCAATTGGTCCGGCACCAATTATAATTAGATCAAAATTAGTTTTTCCCATATCAATTATTTGAACAAATGAATTGCTCCGATCTCTCCCTTAAAAATTGTTGTCAAAAATTTCTCATCCATTTTCACTTCATAAGTATTTGGATCAAGATACCTTACAGTTATTTCCGCGGAGTTGTCTTCATAAATTCTAACTTTGCCATAATTCAACACGTAACCATAAAACGGATGTCCAATCAATACAGTTTCAGAGGCAGCAACATAAGCCAGCTCATTTCTCACAACACCTTTTGCAAAATATTCCCAAGTTTTAAATTCCATCCCGCCAATAGCATCAGGGCCCATTTCTTTTTCATCACTTTCTTCACCGGCTATGATCATTTCCGCCTGACCATAATAAATTACAGCTTTTACTGTATTACCTGATTTCATCGCGTCCATCATATCTTCAAAATTTAACAGCCTGTTATCCTGAGCATTAATTGAAACAGAGCTAACGATTAATAGTATAACAACAAAAAAGTTTTTCATAATTGCATCCTTATTTAAAGTATTATTAGAGTGATATAATTAAATTGAAGTACAAATTTAAGGTTTTTAGATGAAAGAATTCAGATACTCTTTTTTTGCAAAATTAATTTACAGATATGCAAATATTCCGATCACAATATTGCTTTTGTTCTATTTTTTAGTTTCACTTTCCTACTCAATTGAAAAATGGTATTTCATTTTTCCGGCTTTTATTAATGCAGCGATAATTTTTTCGTTGAACAGATTTTATTTTAAGATGTACAGGACCTATCCGTTTAAGATTCAAGCTAATAATGAAAAACTAGTATGTAGTGATTTTACCTTTACAAAAAAGGAAATTGTAATTGATTTTAAAGATGTTGAACGAGTAAAAGGCGGAATATTTAGCGGAAACAATTTGAAGCCTATCGAAATTTACGATGGAAAACAAAAGGTACAAATTGGTTTTAACCAACACTTAAAAGACTTTAATAAACTTTTAACTATTATTCTCAGTAATGTTAATAGAAAATTGTATGACGAATTATTGCAGAAGGTAAAGGATAACAGTTTTATAGGTAAAATAAAAAAGCCCGGTAAACCGGGCTCTTAACAATTATTTCTTTGGAGGATATACAGCATCGTTTAATTGTTTGGCAACTTTAAACTTAACATAGCTTTTAGCCGGAATTACAATTTCTGCACCGGTAGCAGGATTTCTACCTTTTCTTTTCTTTCTTCTAGCTGTGGAGAATTTTCCCAAGCCAGGAATAGTAAATCCTTTTTTAGCTTGTTTGTAAGTTAACTGAACCAACTCATCAATAAATTCAGTTGAAAGTTTTTTAGTTGTTCCCAACTTTTTGGAAAGGTGATTTACAATATCGCCTTTAGTCAATGGTTTTGCTGCCATATCGTACCTTTTATTTTTTAGTTAAATGAAGGGTTAACTC
>JANQIV010000042.1 GCA_028282005.1 Melioribacteraceae bacterium
ATCCTGAGCAGTTTTTACCTGAAGATGTTGAAACAGCTATAGCTAACAGCAAAGTAACAATTGACTAAAAATTTTATTTCATAGGAAGAATAAATGAAAATTTACTCTTGTATTTTATTGATATTCATGTGTGTTAATACCTTCGGACAAGAAAATTTGTCTTTGAGTGATGCGATTAAAAAAGGCCTCGAACAAAACTATGATATTCGCATAATTAAGAAAAGCCAAGAAATAGCAGGGGAGAATAATTCTTGGGGTACAGCGGGTAGATATCCGACAATCGATTTAGAATTTGCTTCAAGAAACAGATACGATGATACTGAAGATTCTGATATTACTACTAACATTTTATCACCTTCCGCTAAAATTAACTGGACACTGTTTAACGGCTTTTCCATTTTTCATCAAAAAGCAAAGTTTGAAGATCTTTATAGATTATCTGAAGGAAATACAGCAGTTGTAATTGAAAATTCTATTCAAGCAGTTATTCTTCAGTATTACACAATTCTATTAGAAAAAGAAAAGTTAATTGTATTTGAAGAAGTTATGAAACTGTCGAAGGACAGATACGATCAAATGCTGCAGAAAAAAGAGTTGGGAAGTGCAGTAACTTTTGATGTACTGCAAGCACAGAATTCATGGCTTGAGGACAGAACAAACTATTTGCAGCAAAAAATTAATACTGAAAATTCAGTAAGGCAGCTTAATCTGCTAATGGGTGAAGAAGAGAATAATACTTACGTTTTCGCTGACAGTCTTGCAACAGAACTTTATGATTATAAATACAATGTTTTGAGAGAAAAATTATTTTCTAATAACAATACGCTAAAGAATCAATACATTAATGAAATTCTAAGTAAAAGAGAGATTGATATTGCCCGTGCTGCCTTTTGGCCAAGATTAAGTTTAAACTCAGGCGTGGATTTTTTGAGAACCATACAAAAGATTAATGAATTACCTTCAACTACATCGGATTCCTACGATTACTTTGCTAATCTGACTTTAAGTTTGAATATCTTTAACGGATTCAATACCAAAAGGGCTGTTGAGATTGCAAAAATTCAAAAAGAGATTAGCAAAATAGAAACCGAGGAAATGAAGCAGAGTCTCTCGATTAGTTTGGCTAATTTGCTAGAATTATACAGTGTACAGAAAGAATTGTTGAGCCTCGCAAATGAAAACCTAGAAGCTGCGAAACTTAATTTACAAATTTCCGAAGAGAAATTTAGAGCAGGAAATATTAACTCTTTTAATTACCGAGACATTCAGCTCATCTATTTGAATTCTTCAATCGGAAAAGTAAACGCAATATTTAACCTGATTAATACGAACACTGAATTAACAAGACTGACAGGTGGTATAATAACCGAAAACTAGGTATTCAATTATTTTGTTTTTCAATAGATTTTGCCAAGAATTGATTGCAAAATAAACCTTTTGTAATTGAAATAAGCCTATTTGTCTTTGTTAAATTTAAGTTAAGTTTATTTATTAGTGATAGTATTCATTTCTAAATTTCCGATAATACCAATGTATTTTAAAAACATTTAACGCGAAAATAAATCTGATGATTTTCTTGTTTAGTAATGTCAAAAAGATAATGCCTTTTTTTTTGATTATCACGACCATATTTTTATACAGCTGCAATCAAAACATTGATCGTCAAGATGAAAATAAAAATGACTATACTGATCAACAAACAATTGCAAGAGAAAGCATAATATCTATTGGTTCAGTATCTCACGCAATTCAAAATGAAATATTACTCCTCCAACCATTTGCAGATTTTCTTTCTGAGAACCTTAGAGAATTTGGAATAAAAAAAGGAAGAGTTGTTGTAACAAGAAATATTGAAGATATGGCGATTTTAATAAACAGTGGTGAAGTAGATATTTATATTGACAGCCCATATCCAATTTTTAGCGTAGCCGAGTTAGCAAATCTGCAGCCGATTCTAAAACACCTTAGAGATAACACAGAATACTATAAGAGCGTGATATTTACTAAAGCCGATTCAGAAATTAATGAATTGAAAGATCTGAAAGGCCATATGATAGCAATGGAAGAAAGTTATTCAACAAGTGGATATTTTTTACCTACGAGTCTGCTGATTAGCAATGGAATTGAATTAGCAAAATTTGATGTTCCGGATGCGGTTGTACCCGAAGACAAAGTTGGTTATTGCTTTTCAGATGATGATGAGAGCACTGTTTTTTGGGTATTGAATGAAAAAGTCAAAATAGGTGCAACAGATATTACAAGCTATTACAGAAATTCCGGTGATAGAGTAACGGAATTAAAGATGATAACTTCTTCAATTGAGTTACCGCGTCAGCTTGTTGCAATTAGAGATGGATTTGATTCAACTTATGTTAATAAAATAAAAGAGATTCTATTAGAAATGGATGAATCCGAATCTGGTCAAAAGGCTTTGGAGAGTTTTTACTCCACAACAAAATTCGAAGACCTTACTGAGAATGAACTTAGTAAGATTGAAAAAGTATTCGATGAATATTTCGATTCAAAAAATTGCAATGACAAATAAAATTAGAAAAAAATATAAAATCGGAATTCGTCAAAGATTTACTATAGTCTTTTCACTTTTTCTTTTTATTCTAGGTACCGCCAATACAATTAACAATATTAGAACACAAGAAAAAGTTGTAAAAGAAAGATTAATTTCCGAAGCTAAAACAATAATTACAATTCTTGAAGCATCAGCCGCTGAATATTTAAATGACCTTCGAATAGATCAAATAAGAGAGGACTTAAATTTTATACTTACTAATGATGAAATAGTTTATACTTATGTCTTTGATAAAAATAATAGACTCATTACTGACGGAACAACTTTAAATAAAATGAGGCACAAAGTTTTTGGAGATGAAATTAGTCTCAACGCATACAACAGTAATGAAATTATAATTCAATTCACAGATAACTATTTGGATGTATCTGCACCTGTTTATTTGAATATTGAAAGAACGGGAACAGTCCGTATAGGATTTTCTTTAAATGTATTAAATGCTGAAATATTTAAAATAAGAAATGAGAATGTAATTTCCGGAATGATACTACTAGCAATCGGGATTATGTTGGTGAATATATTAATAAATAGAATTACAAAGCCAATCAACCTTCTTACAGAAGGAACAAAAGCAGTTGCAGAGGGTGTCCTCAATAAAAAGATAGAAATTAAAACAAGCGATGAACTGGAAAGCCTCGCAGACGCATTTAACCAGATGACCACAAAAATTCAAGAAACACGACAGGGGATAATAAAAGCAAAAGAACAAGCTGAAAAATCAGACAAATTGAAATCTGAATTCTTAGCTCAAATGTCACATGAAATTAGAACGCCTGTGAACACCATAATGAATTTTACGTCATTAATCAGAAGTGATATTGAAGATCAAATGAACGATGAAATTAAGGAAAGTTTTGAGATTATTGATAATGGTGGACGAAGATTAATTAGAACTATAGACTTAATTCTAAATATGTCTGAACTTCAGGCGGGGACCTATACCCCTCAATACCAGCAAATAAATCTTAAAGATAATATCATTGCTCCGCTAGTAAATGAATTTAAGATTCATGCTGAAAAAAAAGATTTGTCACTAACATTCTCAAATGGAATCCATCATCCCAATATTACAGGTGATAAATATACTTTGCTTCAACTATTTGCAAATCTACTTGACAATGCGATAAAATACACTCATCAGGGCGGCATTAATGTTTTTCTTGAAGAAGCTGTTAGTAATAAATTTAGAGTCTCGATTGCAGATACCGGAATTGGTATTTCAGAGAAATATATTGATAATTTATTTCAGCCTTTCTCTCAAGAGGAACAAGGGTACACTAGAAAATTTGAAGGCAATGGTTTAGGACTTGCTCTTGTAAAAAGATATTGTGAATTAAATAATGCCGAAATAAATGTTGAAAGTGAAAAAGGCTTAGGTTCGGTATTTTCCGTTATTTTTAATTCGAGATAGACTGTTTTTTTTTTTTTTGCCTAAACCAACAAATAAACATATCGTTTTATTTTGCTGTTGTTTTATCCCATAATATAAATTTCTTCTAATAATTTTCTTGATAAATAAATGAACAATTGTTAAATTTTTGTTACTTTACTGAGAGGAAATTAAACAATAGTTTAATTCGGCTGCTTTTCTTAAAATAAATATAAATCTTTAGCTTAAATTAATAAGGAGTAGTTATGAGTAAAAATTTACTACCAATGTTACTCTTTGTCTTTTTTATGTTTGGTTTACCAAATTATATTATTGGGCAAGGTGTAACTACTGGGTCAATGAACGGACTCGTTCTGGATTCAGACGGGCAGGCACTGCCGGGAGCTAATGTAGTTGTTGTTCACGAACCGACAGGCAGACAATATGGTGCTTCCACCCGTGATAACGGACAGTTCAACGTACCGAACCTTAAAGTTGGCGGACCATATAGTGTTACAGCTTCATTTGTTGGTTATATTTCACAAAAGCAAGAAAATATTTACCTAAAGTTGGGGCAAAATCTCAGACTTGATTTTTCATTACAAAGTGAATCTGTTGAAATGGATCAAGTTGTTGTGCAAGGTGAGCAAGACGAAGTTTTCAACAGTACCAGAACTGGTGCAGCTACTTATATTAAACCGGAAGAAGTAACTCAAATGCCCTCAATTAAAAGATCAACTAGAGATTTAACCAGGTTAGATCCTCGTTCTGACGGTAACTTTAGTTTCGGCGGTAAAAACTGGTTGTTCAATAACGTTTCACTTGACGGTTCTTATTTCAACAATCCGTTTGGCTTAGATGATCCATTACCAGGCGGACAAACAAATGCTGAACCAGTTCCCTTCGATGCCGTTGAGCAAGTTCAAGTTTCTGTTGCTCCTTTCGACGTTCGTGAAGGTGGTTTTACCGGTGCCGGTATAAACACTGTAACAAAGAGTGGTACTAACAGATTCAAAGCTAGTGTTTATAGTTTTGTAAGAAACGAAAGCTTATTGGGTACATCAGTTAGTGGTAATGAAGTAATTGCAAATCCTGAACTTTCATTTAACCAGTCTGGCTTTACTGTCAGCGGTCCGATCATACCAAATAAGTTATTCTTCTTTATTAACGGGGAAGTTGAAAGAAGAGACGATGCTGGTTCTAATTTTAATGCTGACACAGACGGCAATGTAATTTTTGGTGAATCAAGAGTAAGAGCCGATGTAATGAATCAAATTCGCCAAAGAATGATAAATGTATTCGGCTATGATCCTGGTCCATACCAAGGTTATATAAATGAAACAAATAATGAAAAGCTGCTTATTAAATTAAACTGGAATGTTGATGATCAGAATGATGTTTCTTTAAGATATAACTTCTTAGATGCATTAAGAGATTTACCACCTCACCCATTTGTACTAAGTGTTAATGGTTCGGGTCGCGGACCAAATGAAAATAGCTTACCTTTCCAAAATGCCGGCTATAGAATTAATAATGAATTACATTCATTTGCTTTAGAAGTAAATAGTAGATACAACACATTCGCAAATAGGTTCTTTGCAAGTTACAATAGATTTAGAGATTTCCGTGAACCTAATACTGAGGCTTTCCCGACAGTTGAGATTGCAGAAGGTGGAATTACTTATACTACATTAGGAACTGAACCTTTTTCTGCACATAATATTCTCGACCAAGATGTACTTCAGTTAACAAACAACTTAAGTTTTTATTCCGGGGATCATGTTTACACAGTTGGTGCAAATTTTGAATATTTCTCATTCTTTAACTCATTCAATATTTTCCGTCATGGTGTTTTCTTTGTCCCGGCATTTTTAGGCACATTTCAAGGATTTCATGGTTCAACTTATTCTAGTTTAGAAGAATTTTTCAGGTTAACAGATCCTAACGATCCTGATAATTTTGTTGATCTTAGAAATCTAATTACACCAGAATCATTTTTATTCAAAGGTGAAGAAATAGAGGTAGGGCAGTTATCACTCTACGCACAAGACGAATGGCTGGTGAGCAAACAACTAAGTATTACATATGGTTTACGTGTGGACTTCCCATTTTATTTTACTGATCCGGTTGAAAATCCATTTTCGACAAGCCTGCGTGCTCTTGATGAAAACGATAGAGGCGAAATTGTAGACCAAGGCAGATTACCAGGAAGAAAAGCTTTATATTCTCCACGTATTGGTTTTAACTACGACCTATTCGGAGACAGAACTACTCAGCTTCGTGGTGGTACTGGTATATTTACCGGTAGAGTTCCATTTGTTTGGATAGGAAATGTAATTTCAAATCCTGGAGCTAATCCAAACTTGCCTGCAACTGGTTCACCGGATGATCCGTTACATGGTAAATATCTTACTCAAGATGGTTCTGAATTACAGCAAACTTTTGATTTAAATACCATGGATAAAAGTTTTACATGGCCACAAGTTTGGAATACTAACTTTGCCGTTGACCACAAATTTGATGATACTTTTGATGCTACAGTTGAAGTTTTATATGGTAAAGATCTTAACTCAGTTTATGTAAGAAATGCTGATCTTAAAAAGCCTGAAAGAATTCTCCCTGACGGAAGGCCATATTTTGGTGCTCCTAACCATGAATTAAATCCAGATGGTAATGCAGGTATATATGTAATTGATAACTCAAGTGAAGGTTATCATTACAACATTACTGCTCAATTGAGAAAAAGATTTGGCGACTTGAATACATTCTTCTCATACGCATTTACACAAGCGAAGAGTTTATTAAAATCAACTGAAATTGCTTCAGTACTTTGGAGTGAAAACCCAGTGCAAGGTGATCCAAATGACCCTCAATTAAGTTATTCTGAATTCGGTCAGAGACACAGAATAATTGGTGGTGCAACATTCAAACATAATTGGTCAGAAAATGTAGCAACAAGCTTCGGTTTATTCTTTGAAGTTGCTGAAGGTAATAGATTTGCTGGTGCCGGTGGAAATAGGTACTCTTTCACATATGCAGGTGATGTTAACGGTGATGGTTCTTCTGCAAATGACTTAATCTATATTCCAAGAAATAGTAATGAAATTGTGTTTACACCTTATGTTAATGATGATGGTAGAACAGTTTCCCCTTCCGAACAATGGGAAAACTTCAATGCATTTATTGAACAAGACAATTACTTAAGTGAAAACCGTGGCGAAATCGCTGAAAGATTCGGTGGTGTGAATCCTTGGTATTTCAATATTGATTTAAGAGTATTACAAGATTTCTCATTAATGATGGGCAACAAAAGACATACATTCCAATTGAGTGTTGATATTCTTAATGTTGCTAACTTAATTAGTTCTGATTGGGGAGTTAGAAAAGTTGCTTCTTCTGCTGCAACAACTCCATTAGAACATACTGGCTTTGATGATAGTGGCGCTCCAACATTCAATTACAAAGCTAACTTGACAGAGACTTATGTTGATGATCCTGGCTTATTCTCAAGATGGCAAATGCAAGTTGGTTTAAGATATTTCTTTGATTAAGATTCCTCTTTTATTACTCGGTTGAAACAAAGCCCCGCATTTTTTGCGGGGTTTTTTATCTACTACATTTCTGACTTAAGCGAAATCAAGGTTGATTATTACGTAAACACAAAAAATTTCAGTTATATATTTGATCCGGATAATATCTCTGCTCATGATAATCCGAAAGGTGAGGCTTTATTAGTAACCGCAAATGAAGAATTTATAGTTGGAAATTACAAAAGTGAATTTAATACATCACAATTATCCTTGGGAATGTCTATTTATCGATTGTCTGGAGCAGATGTAAATATTACCAAAATGATGCTGCTTATTAAATAGTCCAAGAGTTTTTTTATTTGAGCCCCATATTTAATAGGGCTTTTTTTTGCCATACTTTAAAAATGACTTTTGCTTTTTTTAATAATAATTGAAATTCTACCCAAAAATCCCCATGAAAAAAATCCTATTAGTAATTTTTATTTGTAGTATTTCTATATCCGCACAATCGTTTACCCTTAGAAATGATTTATTAGATATTCCCAATCCAATTGGAGATAATGTACTTTCAGCCAGCTCAATCGATTTTAATAATGATGGATTAATGGATATTTACTTTCCGCTATTAAAAGGGAAAGGGAAGCTGCTTAAAAATCAAGGAGATCAAGGATTTGTTGACGTACTTACAGAAGCTGGAATTGATGATCAGGAAACTACACAATTTGGCTCGTGGGGTAGTGTTTGGGGTGATTTTAATAACGATGGATACCTTGATGCTTTTTTTACAAATGCAAATAATCTCTATATCAATAATGGAGACGGTACTTTTACGTTCGCAAATGAACAAGCCGAAGTAAATCTTTTGGATGGTAGCTTTATACAGGGAATGGCTTGGGGTGATTTTAATCTAGACGGAAAGCTGGATTTATTTTTAGGTGACGATTATGGAAATAACCAATTACTAATGAATGTTGATAATAATAAATTATTGAATTTCGGTTTGGCGAATGGTACAAAAACTTTGACTGGATCTTACGGAGTTTCTTGCTCAGATATTAATGGGGATCGTTACCCGGATGTTTTTATTGCCGCTTGCAGAATTAATCCGGATTCCTCAATCAGCCATCTACTGTTAAATAACGGTAATGGTAGTTTTACCAATATCGGACAATCGGCTGGTGTGGATGATTCTTTGGCAAGCTGGAGCGTAGTTTGGCTTGATTATGACAATGATCTTGACATGGATATATTTGAAACAAACATGGTTATTAGAGCCCAGACTCAGCCTGGATATAATAAATTTTATAGAAATAATGGTGATCTCACATTTACAGATGTAGCTTTATCTGCCGGTGTGCGGGGTGAAGAAGATGATACTAAATTTGGAGCCGCATCATTTGATTTTAATAATGATGGTTGGATGGATATTTATGTTTCTAATACTGCTGGGGAGGATTATTTTTATATAAATAACCAGGATGGCACTTTCCAAAATGTAATTGATCAATCCGGGATAAGCGATGCAAGTTCCCAAATTGTAACTGCAGCAGATTATAATAATGATGGCTGGATTGATTTGTTTCAAGTTACTTTTGGAGAACAATATAAGCTATTACTTAATAATGGTGGTGACAACAACTGGTTAAAAATTGATACTCGAGGTACAACTAGCAATTATTTTGGTGTTGGAGCAAGAATAGAAGTTTATACAGATAGTTTATCGCAATTAAAAGAAGTTAAAGCCGGGGAAGGTTTTATTTCTCAAAATCAAAATTTGACAGCTCATTTTGGACTCGGAAAGTTTGAAACTGTTGATAAAATAATTGTTAAATGGCCAAGTGGGACTGATGATGAATTAGAAAACGTGAGTGTAAATCAGACAATAACAATATTGGAGGGAACTGGAATTATAACTGACGTTAAAGATAGATATGAATTACCAACTAGTTTTGCATTGGAGCAAAACTACCCTAATCCGTTTAATCCATCTACAACCATTTCATTTAGTATTGCGGAAGCCGGCATGTACTCAATCCAAGTGTATAATGTGTTGGGAGAGTTTGTAACAACTCTTGCAAACGAAGAGTTTACAGTCGGAAATTATAAAAGAGAATTCAATGCTTCTCTACAATCTTCTGGAATATATATTTATAGGCTATCTGGAGCTAATGTAAACATTACAAAGAAAATGTTAGTAATAAAGTAATTGATTATTCAACTTAAGATCCCCTTAAAAAATGAGACTCTTATCAAACAACTACGATTTATCAAGTAAATGACTAATCAATTAATTTTTATTTAACGTCTCTTTGTTCTGAAGATCTTTTATACTCTCAAAAGTAAAAGGATTAATCAAATCAAGCACAAGGGAAGCAATACATCTTAATTGAATAGTAGCCATATTAGATGATTTTAATACATTTTTTAAGTCGTTACCTGAAATCCAATATTGATTTTCAGAAATATCAAATTCATTATTTACTAGAATTACTTGGTAAATATTTTCGTTTCTGTAAAATCTTCCTCCTTCTTCTGATAATATCATCTCCTTAATAATTTCTTTTTCATCAAAAAGTTGAGAAGCTATTTCTAACTTATTGCTATCTTCAGGATACACTAAATAAGAAGGTGCAATTGCTTTACCTGTACTAATTCCAAATTCTGATTCTATAGAAACTAGAAATTCATATTGATCATTAATCCTTCTTAAAAGCAAAATAACTAATCCTCTATTGTTAATACCAAATAGAGGTTGCGACCATGCTTTAACTTCTCTGTTTGTACATGAGACATGATACATATTTACAAAAACTCCAGAATCAGAAATATCTATTATTCCATCGTCATTGACCTTCCATCTGCTTAATTCTGATAGAGGAATTAAATGCCAAGGCTTTTGTAAAGATAGTTTTTCTGCGAGAGAGAGAGAAACTGAGTTAAATTCATTTAATGAGTTTTTCTGATTAGTTCTTTTATTTGTAAAGAGTTCCCAATCAAATACACTTAGCATTGATCTTAAGTCAGTATTTAAATAATTATTATGGCACAATACTTCTAAAACAACATTGATTGGCACCCAGATCATATTTTCTTTAGTTTCAATAAGCTCATTTAATTCTACATAACTAAGAATTTTTGTTTTTTGGAAATATCTTTTGCCTAAGTCTAGTTGAGTGTTATTTGCAATAGGCTTGGCTACATTCGCATTACACCCTAAAAATAAACTCAAGTAAGGAGTATCTTTACCTCCATGAAACTTTAAATAGTTTGCCGGTGTGGATTGAATTGTCGGACCAAATTGAGCTATACCTGTGTTACCTGGTTCAATGCGCGCTTGTAAAAGAACATAAACTAAACCATCGATTTTGCATATTGCCAAACCATTATAAGCACCTTGTGGTTGGTATAATACAACATGTTCTTGGGAAGTTTGGTTATTACGTAAACCTACCACATGGAAAAAACCGTTGGATTTATGTGAAAGAAATCCGTTATTTAAGTTCCACTCATTTTGATCAGATAACCTAATTTTAGAAATTTCAAATTTAGACCTATTCAAAGTATTTTCCAAAAAAAGTTGAAGCTGGTTAGAATTCTCTGCAATACTTATTCTTTTATTCATCATTGTTTAGATAATTGACTAATAGTAATGGATCTAATTTGGGAAAATGAGGCACATCTGTTATTATTTCGTGGTAATCCAAAGAAAAAATGGGCGCTAATAATCTTGCAAGAGGTGGATTCCAGAACGAGCCTGGATTTTGAATTAAAATCAACTTGCTATTAGGTCTCATCCAAATAATATTAGCAAATTCAGCCCCTCTTATTCCTATAATACCTTTGCACTTATTGAAAACCGCTATCTGTTGCGAAATTGAAGAAACACCTGGCTCAAAAATTTCTATAGGTATATTTTGCTCCCTCAAATATTGTGATGTTTCATCAATGCCTACTAAATTTCTTCTTGAAGCTCCATAAGCTAAATTATTTTTTTTATGATAATCTAGTTCTGTTGAACGCCTTAAAATTAAATACTTATCAATGTATTTCTCTGTATCACTTCCATTATCGGATAGTTCTAGCTTATTGAGGACATAGGATCTAACATTAATTATTGCATCAATGAAATTACTATCATCGTCTCCACCATATTTATTATGGTAAATTTTTTTGATCTTTTTTTTAATAATTGAAGGGTCTAATAACCATTTAAATGTAAAAAACTTTTTAAGATAAAAATCAAATCCTACTTTTTTCTTGTTCCCCAAAATCTCCGTAATCATATGATCCCACCTCGGAACCGTTATGATTGATAAGTCATTTAATGTGCTAAGGTTATAATAGTTAGCTATAGAGTAATTAATCTCTAATTTTGAAACCAAATTATTAGTAATGGCATTCATTATTGGATTGGAAGAATGAAAGTAATACTGGTTAGAATTCGATTCACTTTTCAATATTTCTTCATTATTTATTATTTTGTGAAGCGCAGGCAAAAGGAAGCCCCATAAAAAATGATGAAAATTTATGTCCTGTTTTTCTCTGCTATCATCATACTTCAAATAGTAACTTTTTGCCATAATTAAAGTTGTCGATAAATAATTTTCTGGTAGGGGAAATACAATTCTTAAATTTAAGTAAAAATGAATTTTTGTCAAAATATCGTTAACGTTGAATTTATTTACTCATTTAATAGAAGCTGTAAATAATTAGCGGGAGTAGATTTAATTGTAGGGCCGAATTGAGCAATGCCAGTGTTACCCGATTCGATTCGTGCTTGAAGAAGGACAAAAACCAAACCATTATAAGCTCTTTGTGGTTGGTATAGTACAAGGTGTTCTTGGGCAGTTTGATTGTTACGCAAACCTACGACATGAAAAAACCGTTAGATTATGTGAAAGAAGTCGTTATTTAAATTCCACTCATTTTGGTCTGTTAACCTTATTTTGGAAATATTAAATTTAGATCTATTCAGAGTATTTCCGAGAAATTGTTGAAGCTGTTTAGAATTTTCTGCAATTCCTATTTGCTTATTTGTCATTAGTTTAGATAATTAATTATTAAATGTGGATCAAGCTTAGGTTTAACAGTGTCCTGGGAATTAATTTCAATATAATTAAGATTTAGTATTTGAGACAATTTTACAGCCGGCGATGGACCACCTATATCTGGTGATTCTATTAAAATAACTTTGCTACTTGGTTTTAACCATAAAATATTTGAAAACTCTGAACCTCTTATGCCTATAATACCTTTACAATTTTTAAAGACTCTGATTTGTTCAATAATTCCATATTTACCTGGCTCAAAAACTTCAATTGCAATATTGTTTTTTTTGAAATACTCTAAAGATTCATCAATTCCTTTTAAGTCTCGTTTTGCCGATCCAAATTTGGAATTATTACCAACTGTAGTTGGGACAGACCTTTTTATTAGCAAATATTTATTGATGTATTTATCTAAGCTCCCATTCTTTTTACCTTGCTCAACTAAATAGTCTATTTTGGATTTTACTAAATTAATTGATTCGGTAAAATCCGAGTTAACCTTCTTGTCCCTAACAAACAACTTGTATCTAAGCATCTTAATTTTTCTTTTCAATATAGATGAATCTATTAACCATTTGAATGAAAGCATTTTATTTATATAAATACTGGGTTTTTTGTAATAGTAATAATAATTTATTATCCAAGTATCCCAACGAGGAATTTTAATATGCTTAAGGTTTTTTATAGATTTTATTTCTTGGTCTTGACAAATTTGATAATTATAACCACATATATTTAATAAGTCTTTAGTAATTTTGTCCATAACTTCATTACGTGAATCAAAAAAAAAATCATACCTATTATTTGGGGGATTTTCGTCGGATTCAAGTTTTATAATTTCATTAATTGAGGGTAATAGATATCCCCACATAAAATGAAAAAAGTTGGCAGTTCCCTCTACTATTCCACTATCATACTTGAAGTAAACTTTCTTTTCTTTTTTTAACACAACTGAATTATTTAAGTAAGCGATGAAATCAATTATTGAATTTAAGTAGTATTTCATTTATATGGAAGTCAATTTTATAAAAGTTTATTTCCTTTTTTAACTTGCTTCCTTTTACTAATTTAGAAGGTCAAATAAAATCATTAATCAACAAACCAAAAAGGAAATTCACATGTTAAAAAGGGTAACAATACTTTTGGTAATTACTGCTCTTGTTTGGTCATGTTCACAAAATAACGGTGATTCAATGAGCGAAAATCCATTTTTTACTGAATGGGAAACCCCATTCCAAACACCTCCTTTCGATAAAATTGAAGAAGCACACTATTTACCTGCTTATAAGAAAGGACTTGAAGAACACAAAAAAGAAATTGATGCTATTATCAATAATACAGAAGAGCCAACATTTAAAAATACAATTGAAGCTCTCGAAAAAAGCGGCGCATTGTTAACAAAAATTAACTATGTATTCGGAGCAATGAATTCGTCTATGACAAATGATAATATGCAAGCTATTGCAAAAGAAGTTTATCCTATGCTTTCAAAGCATGGAGATGAAATAAATCTTAATCCTGAACTTTTTGCAAAAGTAAAAGCAGTTTATGATAAAAAAGATGAACTAGAGTTGAATAAAGAGCAAGAAATATTACTTGATAATTATTACAAAAACTTTGTTCGTGGTGGTGCAAACTTAAAAGATGCAGAGAAAGAAGAGTTCAAAAAAATAAACGAAGAATTATCAGTTTTATCTTTGAAATTTGGCGAAAATGTTTTAAAAGAAACTAACAAGTACTACATTACTTTAGATGAAAAAGATTTGGAAGGCTTACCTGAATCTGTAATTGAAATGGGTGCTTCCGAAGCAAAAGCAAAAGGTCTTGAAGGAAAATATGTTTATACAATTCAAAGAACAAGCATGTATCCGTTTTTAACTTATTCAACAAGAAGAGATTTAAGGGAAAAGTTATACCGCGGATACATTATGAAAGGCGATAATAACGATGAACTTGATAATAAAAATAACGCTTCAAAAATGGCTGTGCTTAGATTAAAAAGAGCAAATATTTTAGGTTACGAAACTCATGCTGATTATGTTCTTGAAGAGAATATGGCAAAGACACCAGACCAGGTAATGACACATTTAAATAAACTCTGGAATGCGGCTCTCAAAAAATCCAAGCAAGAGTTAAAAGAAATGCAGGCTATTTCTGATGCGGAAGGAAATAATTACAAATTAGAATCTTGGGACTGGTGGCATTACGCAGAAAAACTAAAAATGCAAAAATATAGTTTGGATGAAGAAGAGTTAAGGCCTTACTTCAAAGTCGAAAATGTTATTGATGGAGTATTCAAATTATCAACAGCTTTGTGGGGCATTCAGTTTGAAGAAAGAAAAGATATCCCAGTTTATCATCCTGACGTAAAAGTTTTTGAATTAAAAGAAAAAGATGGTAAACACATAGGTATTTTATTTACCGACTATTATCCAAGAGCAAGCAAACGTGGCGGTGCTTGGATGAGCGCATTCAGAAAGCAAAGCAATAGAGATGGGAATTTTGTAACTCCGGTAATATATAATGTTGGTAACTTTACAAAACCGACAGAAAGTACACCTTCACTTCTAAGTGTTGATAACGTTATTACATTATACCACGAATTTGGCCATGCGATTCATGGTTTATTATCAAACTGTACTTATGAAGCATTATCCGGCACATCAACTCCGATTGATTTCGTTGAATTCCCATCACAATTGATGGAAAACTGGTCTATGCACCCAGATGTACTTAAGACTTACGCAAAACATTACGAAACAGGCGAAGTTATTCCTGATGAACTAATAGAAAAAATTAAAAAATCTGGATACCATAACCAAGGATTTGGCTATACTGAATCAATTGCAGCAGCTTTATTGGATATGCATTATCATACGATCACAGAAGCAACTGATATTGATATTAATAAATTTGAAAAAGATGTGCTGGCTAAAATTGGTTTAATTGATGAAATTGTACCAAGATACAGAACTACATATTTCAACCATATTTTTGCTGGTGGTTATTCTGCAGGTTACTATAGCTATTCATGGGCAAATGTACTTGATGCAGATGGGTACCAAGCATTTGTTGAAACTGGAGATGTTTTAAATCAAGAATTGGCTGTGAAGTTAAGAAAGTATGTTTTATCTACAGGTGGTACTGATGATTCAATGGAACTTTACAAAAAATTTAGAGGTAAAGCTCCGGATGCAAATGCACTATTTACAAAATTAGGTTTCAAGTAATATTTAGGTCATTTATGGTCACTTGTTGTCAATTATTGTGCGACAAGTGACCTACTTTTTTGAGTGTAAAAATGAATGTAATATTAGATTTTACAGTTATCCCGATTGGTGTTGGTATAAGTTTGTCAAAGTATGTTGCAGTGTGTCAGAAGATTTTAGACGAAAGACAAATAAAATATCAGTTACATGCAAACGGAACCAATGTTGAAGGGGAGTGGGGTGAAGTTTTTGCTGCAATAAAAGAATGCCACGAAACAATTCACGAAATGGGCGCACCACGGATTTCTACTTCTATTAAAGTTGGTACAAGAAACGATAAATCACAATCTCTCGATGATAAAATTAAAAGTGTGGAAGAGAAGTTATAAATCCATATCCCTTAAATAATCTTTCTCCTTTTTTGATCCAAAAATATTTATTGAACTGAATAGATTTTTTCCGCTTTCAAAGCCTTTGTTTATAAACTCTTTTGAATTTTTTACTTTCTCAAAACTCTCTTTTATTACATGATTTACCGGATTCGAAACTTTACTTATTAGCTGGTCAACACTTTCTTTACTCATATTCTGCAAAGTGAATTTTACTTTATCGAAAAAATCTTCAGTAATCAGTTTTGTTGTTTTTAAGATTAGATCTATACTGGGATACAACTCTTTATCAGATTTGATATAAACCTTTTTGCAATAGTTTTCTGTAATAATTGACACTCTTGTTAGCAGAGCAGCATTTACAAATCCGTCTGCCAAAGAGCCTGTTACTTTTGACAAAAACGGAACATTATTTATTCCTCCAAGAGCAATTTTTGAAACAAACTCGTCCGTTGTGTATTCGATTCCTTCTGAGCCGCCTATTATTATTGAGTAATAAACTTTCTTGCCGATTATCAGTAAGTCGTTATTAGAAACTCTTCCGTTGTAAAGAACAAAAATTTCTTTAATCATATTAACTGCAGTAGATAAAATTAATATCCCGTCTAAAAAGCCGTTTTGAGAAATTGAAGAAGAGTAAAAAAGATTTGAGATATATTTCTTCCGGATGACATTTGTTTCTTTTTCCAAAACAGAGATTATTTTTTTATATGAATCACTGTCGTTTTTAATCAAAGTAAAATCAAAATTGTTCTCATTCAGAAATTTATTTTTCTTGAACTTTTCAATTCGGTTGGAAATTTCGATTTCTTCCAATTCAATTTTGTAAACCGGCGAAAAACTTTTTGGAAGTTTTAAAATTTTGTAAAGAGGAATTCCAACAAAGTAATAAAGTCCGGCAAAAAGAACTACAGCAAAAGCATAAGCTGCAATTTCAGAAAAAGCATAAATTACGGAGAAAAGCTCTATCATTTCTTTCCCAATAATTATAAGTAGAAGGAAAGAAGCAAAGAATAATATTTTCTTAATCTTGTTTAGCATTGTATTGATACAATTTATATATTTGACGTATCAAATCAAACCGCGTTATAAGTTCCGGGGATAAATATGTTAAAGAGAAAAATCGGTAAAACTGATATGGAGGCTTCTGTAATTGCTTTTGGTGCATGGGCTATAGGTGGATGGCTTTGGGGCGGAACAGAAGAAAAACAAAGTGTTAATGCTATCGACGCTGCATACGATAATGGAATAAATTTTATTGATACTGCTCCGATTTATGGATTCGGTGTTTCCGAGGAAATAGTTGGCAAAGCAATTAAAGATAAACGCGACAAAATTATTCTCGCTACAAAATGCGGAATGGTTTGGGATAGGGCAGAGGGTGATTTCTTTTTTCACTCTGATGAAAATACTGTTCAAGAAAATGAGTCTGAGAGAAAAGTTTATAAATACCTCGGACCAGAATCAATAAGAAATGAAATTGAACTTAGCCTAAAAAGATTGCAGACAGATTATATTGATCTCTACCAAACTCACTGGCAAGAGTCAACAACACCCATTGAAGATACAATGGCAGAATTGCTTAAACTAAAAGAGGAAGGCAAGATACGTGCTATTGGTGTTTCAAACGCTACCGTAGAACAAATGCAAACTTACGGTGAAATAGATTCCGACCAAGAGAAGTTTAACTTATTGCAGCAAGATAAAAAGAAAGTTGGCAACGTAGAATATTGTGCGAACAATAAAGTGGCATTTCTTGCTTATTCACCAATTGCCCAAGGTTTATTGACAGGTAAAGTTACAACAGACAGAAAATTTGCGGAAGGAGATGTCAGGCTGAAAAATAAGTTGTTTAATCCGGCAAGTATTGAAGAAGTTAATTCATTTTTGAATGAACTTAATACTCTTGTGGAAAAATACGACTCAACCATAGGTAATTTAATAATGGCTTATACATATAGTATTCCTGGGATATCACATTTACTTGTTGGTGCAAGAACAGTGGAACAATCAATCGAAAATTCAAAGGCTGGTAGAATAGAATTGACAAATGAAGATATAAGCATTATTGAAAATACTTTTAATAATTATTTCGGAAGTTAATGAACAAAGTATCCCCAATATCAAAATTATTGAAAATAGTTTTTGTAATAATTTTTGTGTCCTTTCCTTTTCAAATTGAAGCACAAATTCAAGATACTGTTTTTATTCATGCAGATAGTTTGGATAAAAAAAATGTTTCTCTCAATAACATTTGGAAATATCATTTAGGTGATGATTCTACATGGGCTCTGCCTTCTTTTGATCACTCAAATTGGGATACAATAAATGTTGGTCTGGATTTATCCGAAGTAGAAGACTCACTGTGGACCGGTATCGGATGGTTTCGAAAATATATTGAAATAGACTCAGCATTAATAAATAAAACAGTAGGGCTGAGAGTTAATCATTGGGGTGCTTCAGAAATTTATCTAAATGGAGAGCTTAAGAAAAAATTTAGACAAGTCAGCCCTGTTGCTGAGGAGGAAAAACCTTACCAGCCAAATAACATTCCAGTCGCCGTTCAGCTGGATTCCAATTCAGTTTATTTAATTGCTGTTAGATATTCAAATCACATGTCAGTTAATGAAAAATATAGTTTTCAAAATTGGTTTGGCTTTGCCGGTTTTCATTTTAGTTTTCGCAATATTGATACAAGTATAATCAAAAGTGTTGAAAATACTGAAGGCAATATTGCAATTAATGCTATTTTGAATGGACTATTTCTATCTTTATCACTTTTATACTTTTTACTCTTTTTATTTTACCAGCGCAAAAAAGAAAATTTATTTTACTCGTTTTTTACTTTTATGATCGTAATTCTTTTCCTTGCCGGTATTATGACTCAAATGATACAGGAAGACCTAAATCTTATTAGAAATATTAGGATTATCAGCAATGTTGCTTTAACATTTATATTTGTTTCGTACCTAGCATTTCTTTATTCAATCTTTAGTGAAAAGTTTCCTGTTCAATTCTGGATTTTTTTAGTTATAGCATCTGTTTTAAGTTCACTTATCGTTATTGATGTCCCTGAAAAATATGTTAATTACCCACTATTTATTTTTATAATGTTAACAACAATTGAAAGCTTAAGGCTAATTGTTGTTTCAATAAGAAATAAAAAATCAAATTCATGGGTTATTGGGGCCGGAGTTTTAGTCTTCGTGTCTCTTATAGCTTTCATTTTTATTTTAGCTCTGCTAGGTACACAAAATGTTAGTGGACCTATAGCTTTAACAATTTTCTTTGCCGGATTGTTGAGCCTCCCGGCGTCAATGTCAATTTACTTAGCGAGAGATATTGCAGTTACAAATAAAAAACTTCAACAAAAGATTGTTGCTGTAAAAGACCTATCTGAAAAACAAATAGAACAAGAAAAGAGAAATGCAGAATTAAAGATTCAAAAAGAAATAGCCGAAGCTGAAAACGAAAGAAAAACAAAAGAACTTGAAGAAGCTAGAGAATTACAGTTATCACTTTTACCCAAAGAAATTCCGAATTTACCAAATCTTGATATTGCTGTTTACATGAAAACAGCAACTGAAGTTGGCGGGGATTATTATGATTTTCATGTTGCACTTGACGGTACTTTGACTGTAGTTCTTGGAGACGCTACCGGGCATGGGATGAAGGCCGGAACAATGGTTACTGCTACAAAATCTCTCTTCAATAGTTTTGCCGGCAATGATGACATTTTATTAACCTTTACTGAAATGTCGAGATGTTTGAAACAATTGAATTTTACACAGCTTTCAATGTGCATAGCAATGTTGAAAATGCGACAAAACAAAATTAGAATGTCTTCAGCCGGTATTCCGCCAATATATATTTACCGTAATGCGGATAAATCTGTTGAAGAATTTTTTATAAAAGGTATGCCGCTTGGTACCTTTAGTAATTTCCCTTATGATGTTCGAGAAACTACAATTAATTCCGGAGATACGATTTTGATGTTGAGTGATGGTTTCCCTGAATTGATGAATTCGGATAAAGAACTGTACGGTTATAAAAAAATCAAAAATGAATTTGGCAATATTGCAACTAGTAATCCTGAAGATATAATTGATTACTTTATAGACAAAGGAAATAAGTGGACGGACAATGCTGAGCCAAATGATGATATTACCTTTCTTGTTTTGAAAGCAAAATAGCATCCCAAAATCATTAACTTCAGAAATTTTGAATTCAACTCTTCTAATAATTTTCCGATTATAGATTAAATTAGTCCGTTTAGGAGAGCCAAATGGATAAAATTTTTGTTATTGACGAGAATGTTGAAGAGATTCAAAGTATTAAAGAAATTGTTTCGGGAATTGATTCCAATTTTGAAATAGTAGCAAATGTTAGTTTAAACAACTTACTTGAAAAAATTGAGTCAACAATTCCAGATATTATTATTGTTCAGAAAGGATTAAAGCTGCCGGACGGCAATGACATCCTAAAATATTTCCACGATAATTTTGACAATACGATAAGAATACTATTGACTGAGCATAATGACTTTTCCGCAGTTGCTGAAGGTATAGTGTACGCCCATAATATCATCGCAAAGCCACTAAACAAAATTAAATTGAAAAGGATATTAAACAACAAAGTAAGGTTATCATCTTTTTTAAAAAATGAAGAATTAAAAAAAGTTATTAATAGAATAAGTTTTTTACCGACTCTTCCAAGAGTTTATGAAAAACTTGAAAAAGAATTAGCTAATGAAAATATATCTTTGGCAAGAGTATCAGAAATCATCTCTTCAGATGTCTCCTTCACTACAAAAATTCTCCAAATCGTAAATTCGTCATTTTTTGGAATAAGAAATAATGTTACGGATTCAATGACTGCTGTAAACTATTTAGGTAAAAATATTATTAAGTCATTGCTATTGTATCATGAAATTTATTCCCAATTTAAGATTGAGAAAAAGTATAAAGATTACTTTGAAAATATGTGGGTGCACAGTAACAAAGTAGGCAAGTTTGCTGAAGAACTAATTTATGAGTATTCCACAAGAGAATATGAAATGATAGAAAACGCATATATTGCCGGTTTACTTCATGATATTGGCAAACTAGTTTTGTTCAATTTAAAAGGCTACCCGCAAAATGTTTTTGATTTAGTGCAAGAAAAAGAAATTAGATTTTCTAAAGCAGAACAGGAAATTTATGGTGTTACCCATGCACATGTCGGAGCTTATTTTTTAACACTTTGGGGCCTACCTGAAAATATAATTGATGCAGTTTATTTGCACAACCATTACGATGAAGCTGAATTTGATGAACATTTTACTGTTCCGAGTGCCGTTTTTATTGCAAACATTCTTGAAAGTAAAGTCGGTTTTGACCTCGAAAAAATAAAATCGCTAAAGCTTGGAATACATCCAAACGATTGGCTAAAGTACTTAAAAGAAAATGAATTGATTTTTTGATTGGTCAGAATACTACCTTTTACACTTAAATAGTAACAAATTACTATGGATATCAGTGTCTTAAATCACAATTTTAATACTCCAATGTTATCCTTCTGTTAACGGTCTTTTCTTCTACTCAATTTAAAGTTACATTGATTTTTGGGAGAGAGGATTTTTACATAGAAAGGATTACCAGCCATGAACAACGCTATTTTAGTTGGTGTTAATGATTATTATGAAGATTCCGGTCTTAATAAGCTGAAATATGCCGAAAAAGATGCACATCAACTGGGACAACTCCTCAAAAGAAAATTTGATTATCAAGTTACAACCCTAATTGGCAAGCAAGCTACTCGCATAAAGATAATGAAAGAATTTGAAAAGCTCAGTAAATCTCAAGATGGAGAAAATTTTGTTTTCTTTTTTGCCGGGCACGGACAAGTAATTGATGATGAGTTTTATCTTCACCCGATAAATGGAAGATTGGACAGTGATATTTATTCTTTTAGAATGAACCGACTTTTAGATTACTTTGAAAAAAGCTTGCCACACCAAAATATTATCGGGATAATAGATGCTTGTCATAAATCAATGAGTACCATAGAAAGAGGTGAAAATGGACTCGAAAAAAATGCTACAAAAGAAGTAGCCTTCAGAGTTCAGCAAGATCAAGACAGTGATGAAAAACTAATCAAAGTACTTTATGGATGTGGACTGAATCAAGCTAGTTACGAAGATGATAAATTACGCAATGGAGTATTATCTCACTTTTTAATTAGAAATTTGGAAGAGTTTGGAAACACAAGATCGTTTGATGATATCGCAAAAGAAATTGGTGAAGAGGTTCCAAGTTATGTAAGTACTAGATTTAATGCAAAGCAATCACCAATTCTGTTTACACCATTAACAAAAAAAGAAACCTGGCTAAAAGAAGGTCATAGAGAGGAAGTAAGAAAAATAGTAAAAAAGAAAACCGGAATAAAAATTTATGAAAACTCTGCTCCAGAAATCCAAAAAAAGGTGGAGACTGTAACAGAGGTTGAAACCAAAAAAGAACCAATAGTTGAAAAGGTTGAAAAAGAAAGAGCTGACGATTTCTTTTTAGATAAAACGCACTTATCAAAAATTAAACTCTATTCCATTGATGATAGGAAAGAAATTTATAAAAGTCTTGGTCTAAAGCTTGTTAAAATTGAAGGCGGTGAATTTTCTATGGGCTCAGACAGTGGGCTGATGTTTGAAAAGCCAGTGCACCCTGTAAGAGTTAATGACATTTTTATGTCGGTTTTCCCAATCACATTTAAACAATTCAATATTTTCAAATCTTCGCTTACGCTCAGCAAAAATGGTGAAGAGAAAAGGCAAACAGAAAATGAACCGGTAACCAAGGTTAATTGGCAGGAAAGTGTGATGTTTTGCAATTGGCTTAGCAAAATTACCGGAAAGAAATTTAGGCTGCCGACAGAAGCTGAGTGGGAGTTTGCAGCAATTGGTGGAATAAAAAGTAAAAACTTCAGATTTAGCGGTGGAAGTAATTTATCCGATGTTGGCTGGTTTATAAGAAATTCGAATCGTCAAGTTATGGAAGTCGGGCAGAAAATCCCAAATGAGCTTGGCCTTTACGATATGTGCGGAAATATTAACGAGTGGTGTTCCGACTGGTTTGCAGATGACCATTATTTTTATGCTGAAGTTGATAATCCCAAAGGTCCGGCAGATGGTTTTGAAAAAGTAGTTCGCGGAGGATCTGCAAATTATAATGAGTACAATTGCCGTCCGACAAACAGAAAAAGTTTGCATCCTAATTTGAAATCTAATTATTGCGGATTTAGAATTGCGATGGAAACGTAATTGCCTTTTAGTTTTATAACTGTCAATCCTAAAAAAACTTTACAATGGTTTATTTTGCTGTTGTTGAATAAAATCATAAAATCATTTATAATGGTTTTTGTTGATTAGTCAACTCGGTTTTGAATTATCTTATCATTATTGAAGCTACAATTTAATGATGCGAAAGGAGTAAAAAATGAGTAATGCTGATATTGGCTTAGTCGGTTTAGCTGTAATGGGTGAAAATTTAGTACTGAATATGGAAAGCCATGGTTACACAGTGGCTGTTTATAATAGAACAATATCGAAAGTAGATGATTTTGTTAATGGAAGAGCGAAAGGGAAAAAAATAATTGGTACTCATTCAGTCGAGGAATTTGTAAGTCAACTAAAGAGACCACGTAAAGTAATGATAATGGTTAAAGCTGGAAATCCGGTTGATGCTTTTATTGAGCAAGTTGTACCTCATCTTGAAGAAGGTGACATAATAATTGATGGCGGTAACTCTCATTTCCCGGATAGCATTAGAAGAACAAAATATCTTGAAGAAAAAAGACTACATTTTGTTGGTGCTGGAGTTTCCGGCGGTGAAGAAGGTGCATTGACGGGACCTTCAATAATGCCGGGCGGTTCAGTTGCTGCGTGGGTACATGTTAAGCCTATTTTTCAATCCATTGCAGCGAAAGTAGAAGGTGGTACTCCTTGTTGTGATTGGGTTGGTGAAGATGGCGCTGGCCATTTTGTGAAAATGGTACATAACGGAATTGAATATGGCGATATGCAGTTGATTTCGGAAGCGTATCAAATTATGAAGAATTTGCTTGGAATGAGTAACGAGGAAATGCATGAAGTATGTAAAGAATGGAATGAAGGGGAACTGGAAAGTTATTTAATTGAAATTACAAGAGATATTTTAGCATACAAAGAAGATGATGGTTTTTATTTGCTTGATAAAATTTTAGATACTGCCGGACAAAAAGGTACAGGTAAATGGACTGGTATAGTGTCACTTGATTTGGGTATTCCGCTTACACTTATTGGAGAAGCAGTTTATGCGAGATCCCTTTCAGCACAAAAAAAGGAAAGAGTAGAGGCTTCCAAAATTTTAAGCGGACCTCAAATTAAATTTGATGGTGATAAAAAACAATTTCTTGAAGATTTGAGATTAGCACTTTATGCATCCAAACTAGTCTCTTATGCACAAGGCTATGTTTTAATGAAACATGCCGCACAAGAGTTTAAATGGAATTTAAATTATGGTGGGATTGCTCTTATGTGGCGTGGCGGCTGTATTATTAGATCAGTTTTTCTCGGGAAAATAAAAGAAGCCTTTGATAATAATTCTGAACTCACGAATCTATTGCTAGACCCTTTTTTCAAAGAGAAAATTGAAAACTCACAAGCTAGTTGGAGAAAAGTAATATCAACTGCAGCACTAAATGGAATTTGGATTCCTGCAATGTCAACTGCTTTGAATTATTTTGACGGATACCGCAATGAAAGGCTTCCGGCAAATTTATTACAGGCGCAGCGTGATTATTTTGGTGCTCATACTTATGAAAGAATTGATAAACCAAGAGGAGAATTCTTTCACACAAATTGGACCGGAAGAGGAGGAACAACTTCTTCCACAACTTATAATGCTTAAATAAAGATTGGAGATAAAATGGCTTTTACTTTGCAAATTAATGAATCTGCACCGGATTTTAATTTACCTGCAACAGACGGCAATAATTATAAACTTTCAGATTTTAGTGAGTCTGACTTATTAGTAATTTTCTTTACTTGTAATCATTGCCCATATGTTATAAACTCTGATGAAGAAACCAGAAAAACTGTTGAGAAGTATTCTAACAAAGGTGTTAAGTTTGTCGGGATCAATTCTAACAGTAAAAATACTTATGAAGAAGACAGTTTTGAAAACATGGTTAAAAGAATGGATGAGCATAAATTTCCGTGGCTTTATCTTTATGATGAATCTCAAGAAGTAGCATTGGCTTACGGAGCTTTGCGTACGCCTCATTTCTATGTTTTTGATGAAGATAGAAAACTAGTTTATACAGGCAGAGCAATAGACAGCCCACGGGATACTTCAAAAATGACAACACATGAATTGGAAGATGCTCTTGATAGTTTATTGGAAGGAAAAGAAGTTGAATTAGCAGTCACAAATCCCATTGGCTGCAATGTTAAATGGGAAGGTAAAGAAAAACATTGGATGCCTGCAGATGCCTGTGATTTAGTTTAAGTACGTAATTAAGAAAAGTAAAGCTGTCACGGATTAACCATGACAGCCTTTTTTTATTTAGAAAGATAAAGTTTATTTGCCGGAATTATTTGTTTTGCAATACCGGGACCTTTATAGAAGGCATCCAACCAAGCTCCGCCGTAACCATTGTAATAAGTTACTCTAATTTTGTGTCTGCCTTCTTCTAGTTCGATTGAACCGCTTCTTTCAATTACCCCATGGTTACCGTCATTGTTTATAACTTCATTCCCATTGATGTATAAAATACTTCCATCGTCAGAAGCTGTGTAAAATTTGTATTCTCCGGTTTTATCAATTTGCAGGTAAGAGTCATAACTTATTGCATAATAACTTTCTCTGTGGTCAATCACATTCATTCTGAATTCGTAAACTTGTCCGCTTTTTACCGGGATCATTGATTCGAATGCTGGCAAGTATTCCCATTTTGCATCTTCTTCACCTTTGTAATAATTATATTTGACTCCGTTGCCATCACCTGATTCAATCACTCTGTAATAAGCTTTTTCTATTAAGCTTTCTTCATCACCTCTAAATGTTTTTGCGATTAAAACTGCTGATTCACTTAGTTCAAATTCGCCTGTGTATAGTTTTGATTCTTTTGTTGGGTTAGAACCGTCAAGAGTGTATCTGATTTCAACATTTTCATCTACGGATTCAATTTTTACATTTGCATTTTTATCAACAAACAACCCCCCGGCCGGATCATAAAATTTCTTCTTCGGATAAATTATCGGTTTGCTCAGAAAAGTTTTCTCATTCAAAATTTTTGGAGATTCAAAACCTTCAAATGCACTTTTTACCGGTCTCCCGATCCAAGCATATGGCCTTTCAATATTTAATGCAAATGCACAAGTGGCAGCGTTATCATAAGTATAAACCGGATGAGAAATTTTATGCCCTTGTTTAACTCCTTTGCCGTAAAGAATGAATGGAATTTCCATTTCTTCTAAAGTTTCACCTCCATGACCATATCCTATTCCACCGTGATCTGATGTTACTAAAAACAATGTCTCTTCAAAAATTCCGGCATCCTTTGTTGATTGCACAATTCTGCCGATTAATGAGTCCGCACTTTCGACTGATCGATAATACCCTTTAGTCCCATGGCCGTAATGATGACCTGCGCCGTCAACATGATCAAGCTGAATAAATAAGAATAACGGTCTTTTTGAACTCAAATAATCTTCTATTAATTTCGTTGTTTCGTATTCGCTGTCAGCTGTTACATCATAATTTAGAGCATCTTTCTCAAACAATCTTCCGAAACCAGTCCAATGATAAATTGTTGCAATTTCTGCTTCCGGTTTTTGATTTCTGATAGCACTAAAAATTGTTGGAAAAAGTAAGTTATCACCGGCAACCACTGGAGGTAAAATGAAATCATCAGGCTCCCAACCATTCGATGTAATACCGTGCTGTTCTGGACCTGCTCCCATAATCATTGATGCCCAATTAGTGCTGCTGCTTGTCGGTAAAACCGCTCGTGCCTTCATTGTGTGTGAGCCACGTTTTATCATCTCATCCATTACCGGAGTATTCGCATTAATTATTCCATCTGGACTCATTCCATCAATACCGATAACTATCACGTGCTTTGCAATTTGACTCCCAGCTTGTATTAATAAAAAGGCACCGAAAAATAAAGCTATCATTAAAAGTTTTTTCATTTCCTAGATTGTCCTTTGTTTTTCAATTGATGCGTCAATTTTAATAATTATAAAAATGAAATCTATTACGGGATTTTTAATTCTCTTGTTAAGCTTATGTTAAGTGATGCAGTGCTAAACGTTAAATAATGCTGCTTAATAATTATTTAAAAAAGCATTTAACATTCAGTTAATATTGGCAAACTCACCAAATGTTAAATTTCGACTAAAAAAGCCATGAAAATACAACACTTATACTTATTGCTATTGGTTGTTTACACAACCTTAACTTCACAAGATTTACCATTTTATGATAACTTCGATTCAAATGATTTTTCAAGCTGGAAAATCACCGAAGATGAACCCCAATTTTCAGGACCAAGCAATTGGTTTGTTGAAAATGGAGTACTTAGGCAAACCTCAAATATTTGGGCTTATGCAGCACCGGATGAATTTAAATACCATCTTGGTACACACGTTTCTGCGGGAAATGAAAAATGGGATAATTACTCATTCAACGTTTTGGCAAAAGCAACGGATGACGATGGAATTGGAATTCTATTCCGATACATTGATAATAAAAATTACTACCGATTCCTTTTATTGAGAGATGCCGGAAATGGTGGCCCAACGAGACGTTTACAAAAATTCGTAAACGGAGAACCGGAAATTATTTATGAAGAAAGGCCAACTCAAGCAATTCCCAAAGGTTGGTTTTCGCTAACAGCAGATGTCCGCGGGGATTCAATTTCTATTTATATTAATGGAGAGCATTTTACCACTCAGATTGATCAAAAATATATTGAAGGTAAAGTAGGATTAACTTGCTATGCAATGTCCGGAGCTTATTTTGATTCTGTCTCTGTCACAGAAGAAAAAATGATTAGAGCTAAGCCCGAACAAAGACTTGTTGAAGTTGACCGCAAACCTTATTTACAACTCCCGGAAACAAACTCAATGGGCATTGCGTGGAGAACAGTTAAAGGCGCTTTGGGAAAAATTAAATATGGCAAAACTCGCCAACTTAGCAATGAAGTAATTGAAGACACAGTTAACTTTATTCATTATGTGAAAATTGAAAATCTTGAACCCAACCAGAAATATTATTATCAAGTATGGAATGATTTAATACAATTTTCCGAAGTTGATTCGTTTTACACCGCAAAACCGGATAATGTGAAAAATGTGAGTTTTCTAATTTTAGGTGATAGTGGGGTGGGAAATGAAATTCAATACAAAATAGCATCATTAATAGAAAAAGATAATTTCGATTTTGGAATTCATGTTGGTGATGTCTCTCAATCCGATGGTTCTGAATATGACGAGATTTATTTTAAGCCGTATCAAAATATTATTAACAGAATGAATATATATACCTGCATTGGTAATCATGATATATATTACGATGATGCAGAAACCTACCTAAGCAATTTTTATTACCCCCACAACAATGACTTAAGCACTGAGCGATATTATTCGTTTAGTTGGGGAAATACATTTACTATTAATATAGATTCGAATATTGATTTTACACCAGGTTCATATCAATATGAATTCATAGAAGATGAACTAAAATCAGATGAAAGAAAAAATGCTGATTGGACATTTGTGTATTTTCATCATCCACCGTATTGTGAGCTTTGGGATAGTTGGGATGGTGATCAAGAAGCCAGAGACCATTTATTACCGTTGTTTGAAAAATATAGTGTTGATATGGTTTTCAACGGCCACACTCATGGTTACGAAAGAGGAAAACTAAACGGCGTTTATTATGTTATCTCCGGAGGTGGCGGAGGCGGACTCGATTATTTAGCAAGAGATTTTACTCATATCACAAAATCAATTTCAAAACATCATTATACAAAAGTAGAGATTGAAGAAAATAAGCTCAAGTTAACTGCAATAGATGATAACGAAGAAGTTATTGACAGTTTTGAATTCGTTAAATCCATAACTGATGTTGGCACAATAGACTCAGAAATTCCAAAAGAAATTAATTTGGAACAGAATTATCCAAACCCATTTAATCCTGATACTTCAATTCGATTTAGTATTCCGAATAACGAAAAAAGCGCATCGCTAGTATCATTAAAAGTCTTTGATATTTTGGGAAATGAAGTATCAACGTTAGTTGATGAAAATAAAATTCCTGGGTTTTATGAAGTGGATTTTAATGGCAGCAATCTAAGCAGCGGAGTTTATTATTACCAACTTTCTTTCAGTGGCAAAACTCAAATCAGAAAGATGATTTTGCTTAAGTAAAATTTTTATTTGTTTAGATTGAAAACTAATTTAAGGATATCTTAACTCTGAATTAACATTAAGTTAATTTGATTTTTACAAAAAGTTCGAAAACAGAAAAAAAATATCAGCCGGCATTTTCATAAACGAGCAAATTACCGGCTGATTAACACAAGCTTAACTTTACATTTAATTCTCACATAACTTAAACACCAATTCTTCTCTTTAATTTTCCATCGGTTCTTTTAGAGGACTTTCCACACAAAAACAAAATTACAATTAAGAGATTTATGAGAAAATTAAATACTTCTTTTATCGTAGCAGCATTATTACTGATTTCCGGTAATTTTTTGTTTGCCGGCACAACCGGAAAAATAGCAGGTGTTATTAAAGATAAAAACACCGGACTAATTTTACCTGGTGCAAATGTTTTAATTGAAGGTACTACTAGAGGTACTTCAACCGACCAAGATGGTTACTACGCTTTTATAAATCTGCAGCCCGGTACTTATACCCTTACTTTTAGATTCATCGGCTACAGTCCATTAACTATTGAAAATATTGAAGTAAGTGTTGACCGTACTACAAGAGTTGACGCAGAATTATCCGAAGAGGGAATTGAAGTTGCTGAAGTTGTTGTCCGTGCTGAAAGGCCTCCGGTTCAAAAGGACAGAACTTACAGTGCTTCTGTTGTTAACGCAGATGCAATTGAATCAATGCCTGTAACTGAAGTGGCGGAAGTGATCGCATTACAGCCTGGTGTTGTAAGTTCAGGCGGTGATCTTCACTTTAGAGGAGGTCGTGAAAGAGAAGTAGCATACTTAATTGATGGCGTACCCGTAACAAATGCTTTTGACCAAGGTGGTGGAAATAACGTAGTTATTGAAAACTCAATGGTTCAAGAACTTGAGGTAATCAGCGGTACATTTAATGCAGAATACGGCGCAGCTCAATCGGGTATTGTTAATGTAATTACAAAAGGAATTTCTGATAAATTCAGAGGTAGTGTTAAGGTTTATGCCGGTGAATGGTTCAGCAATAATGATGATGTTTTTATCGGTGTTGACGATTTTGATCCGGCCGCTGAAAAGGATGCTCAATTCAGCTTAGCAGGCCCAATTCTTCGAGACAAACTTGGCTTCTCAATTTCAGGTAGATATAATAATAGCCAAAGTTTGGATTGGTATGAAAGAAGATACAACTCAATTGACGGCTGGAGAATTGCCGCATACCAACAATGGTTCAGACTTTTTAGGGCTAATGAACTTGCCGCTACACAAGGGATAACAATCCCGGATTCGTTAAAAACCGGAGACGGATCAAAAGGCCCGTTGGAAGAATATGAATCATATTCTTTTAACGCAAAATTAAATTGGTATCCATTTGAACAGGTTAATCTTTCATATCAAATCTTCGGTAATCAATCTGAAACATTAGGAGATAGATTCAC
>JANQIV010000119.1 GCA_028282005.1 Melioribacteraceae bacterium
ATTTAAAGAAGCTCAAGACAAAATTTTAGATATAATGGATAAGGACAAAAATAAAGCAGAGCGCTTATTAAAAGCCTTAGGATGCTCTACTCATATTGATTCAACTGGAAAATCTAAATTGTATGAAAGTAACAAATCCGAAGCGTATACGACCAACGATATTTCTGCATTGATAGGGATAGACTTTAAAACTCTTGTTCATTATAACATATGTATAATTCGTAAGTCTGTCCCCCCATACCTAATGCATCTTGGATTTGACGATGATGCTGGAAAATTTTATGATTTTTCAAGAACTACATTTTATTTTAAGGAGTTCAAAAAAAATCCAGTTCTTTATCCTAGCAAAGGGTTCGTTTTCACTTATTCTGAAATTAGAATCTTAACAAATAATTACTTTGATTTGACATTGCAAGATAATTTAATTAAAAAGAATGATATCTTAGAATCAGTTTCGACATACATAGAAAAATAATCATGAATTCAACACAAAACAAAATAGATATTTACGAAAGTGTAATAAAATTATTCCAGACTCGTGCAGCTATTAGGGTCAGCAAACAAAATGTCTTTATTGGTCAAATGGACCATATTATTAAAATTCTTGATGGTATTTCTGAAGAAGGTTCGGCCATATCAATAATTGGCGAGAGAGGCATAGGAAAAACCTCATTAGGTTGGCAAATTCTAGAAGTAATTAGAGGAAATAAAGAACTTCTTAATAGTAACAAAATAACTCTACCATTTAATATTAAAGAGTATTATTGCGCTTGGATTGAATGTACAAAATCAATGTCAAATATTAATGACTTACTAATTTCTTTGTTATCTGAACCCAGAATTATTGATAAGGAAACTGGCTTAAAGGAAGAAACACTTGTCACACTTTTTAAACAAATTATTGAAGAATCTGAAGCAGAAAAATTGTTGGGTGATATATTAGGCGAGGAAGATCTAACTTTATTGAGAAAATATAGGCTAGATAGTAATTATATTGATAACGAGTTGGCTGTTTCTGAACTCGACTTGAGTGTTGGCGAAGCTTTAAAGAAACAAAAAGCTGTTATAGAATTATTTTATGAAATTGTAACAAAAATTGCACAAAAAGAAGATAAAGAATTAGTCATTTTTATTGATGAATTTGACAGACTAGAAAATAAAGAAGGAATCGGAGATCTAATAAAAACTATAAATCATGCTAAATTTGTGATTATAGGAGTTGCTGAAGATATTAAGCAGATTATTGATGACCATGAATCAATTGAAAGAAAATTCATTGGGAATGTAACTAATCTTGACAGATTTAAAGAAAACGATATTGTTTTTTTTCTATCTAGGATATCAAGACTTTCTCAAAAAATAGGGTTAAAAATTTCTTATAGTGAAGAATTTATAAAAAAGATAGTTGAATATTGTGATGGTTTTCCATATATGGTTCAGCTATTATGTTTAAGAAGTTTTAAAGAACACTGGAAAAATAACTTCGAAAATATTGAAAAAGAAGCTGTACTTAATGAAGAAGACTTTAAATCGGCCCTTAGCATTTTTGTAGATGAAAAAACTGATACAAAAAAAAGAAACAAAAATTTATCTAATAGTTTAAACAATGTTGTTAAAAAAGCTATTGTAAAGTACATGGCAGAAAATAGGTTAGGCGGATGGATTAAAGTAAAAGAAATAATGGATGCTTTAACTAGAAAAAATAAACCTAGACAATTTGAATCGAACTTGAAAGAACTAGATAAAGATGGCATAATAAGATATAGTTTTAATAGAGTACGCTTTTATGATTCTGTTTATAGGGCTATCTGTAAAAATAAGATTGAAAATAATGAATTTGATTTTTTTGAATAATAATCACTAAACAAAATTTATAACATAGATCAAATTTTCTAATAATACATAAATAAATCCGGTTAAGCCAATCCCATAAAAAATTAGTGTGAGAAATGTAAAAAATGGTCTTTTAGACTCTTCAAGATCTCTAATAAACCAAAATGCTTCTCCAATTTTTTCATTTTTTATTTGGATATCGTTTATTCTTGTTACTATTGCATTTTTATTATCTTGATAGTCATTTCCTGTTAAAATCTTATAAAAATCTTTTAGTAGCTTCACTTTTTTTTCATCTTCAAAAAAAGATATTCTTTTTTTTCTTTTTCTTGGTATTTGAGTATCAAAAAGTAGCTTTTTTATAGATCTATCTCTAAAACCATTTTCATAAAAAGAAGAGAAATCACTGAATTTTTTGATTATGAAAGGGCAAAAAAGACTATAAAATAAGTTGCCTAAAGTTACAAATATTGAACTAAAATAAAATATTTTCCAGCTAAAAGGTAAATCAAAATTCAGATTATAATGGTTTATAATTTTGGAAATTATTGGAACAAAAATGACCCAGTAATAGGAAGATTTTAAAATTCTACTATTTCCTAGTTCACGTGTGCTTGACCATTTAAAAAAATTTTTCATTTGTATATTCACTTAATTTTTTGCGTTCTATTTAAAATTATTTATATCACTAAATTATGATATTTATCTATATCAAATACAGAAATTTATATAAAAATAGTTTAATTCTGAAACGCAAGATTTGTTTTTAATAATTATATAGTTTCATCGCCCTCAATTTCCTTACAATAATTTATCAATCCATCATCATTAATCTGCCAATAAGAAATCAAAAGAGCTATGGGTGGTGCCCCGGCAATTTGATTTACTGAATTAACTATTGTTCTAACTACTACTTTGTTTGGCACATTTACCAAAAATTCCAGATTGAATTTTGCTTTTGAACCCGTGCTCAAATCTTTAACGTGCTCAACAAAAGCCTTGTAATCGGAAATATCGTAATTATTCTCCTTAACAAAGTCTTTGGAATAATACTTCGATATTTTTTCCACTTCTGTGTTTTGAAATATATCAACATACATTTGTTTTATAAATTTTTCTTGTTCTACTGGATTCATGTTATTTACCATTAGCTTGGTTTTGAAGTGAAGCGTATGCTAGTAAGGGCATATTAACTTCTATGAAATATTAATAAGATGCCAATTGAGATATTACATCTCATTATGACATTTAATTATATCATTTTTAATTATTACTATCAATTTTTTTATATTATTTGATATTAATCATATGACTTGAAAAGAAATCATAACTGCCACAACAAAGTCATGGCAGTTAATAAAATCAACCTCCGGCGTGAACATCACCAGTCACAGTATCAACAAAAATGTAATTTCCCATGTTGCTGGTATTGAAAATAAAATAAGGATTGTTTACAGTTGGTCCCAAAGGATTTCTTAAAGTAACTGTAGTATAAGATTCTGTGTAGCCAGCTTTTTCTTTTAACTCATTAGCCTCGTCTAAATCCATTTTTATAGGCCAATTAATTACAACATCTTCAAGCCATGGCTCATTATATAATACCGGAGGTCCGAACTCGCCGTAACCGGTCTCTTTGATTATTACAGTTGTATTATTGACGTTCTGGAATACAACTCTCATTCTGTCAATTTTAGCCGGATCTGTAGTTGGGCCTCCTGTAGCCACTCCATCAGCTTCATAAAGTTTAGCTTCAGGGTATTGTTCTGTAACTATTCTTACAGCAATATTAACTCGTCCGTTAAAACTAAGAATTGCCATAACTTCTCCTTGATTTTATGATTGTTTATCGGCGCAAAACGCCATTACTTCAAGTTCATTTCGGAAAATGAAAACCGGATATTCAAAATGAAATCTCTAAAAAAGATATATTGTAGTTTAGAACACGATAAGTAAATATGGATTCGAATAAATACTGCGGTAAGTTATAAAATTGGGATTATTCTTTCAACTATAATTATCAATATTAATAATTAACAAAATATTAATTTTTTGAATTCCAACAGCAATATATGTCTTTTAATTTATTTATGCCTTTTTTCTAAATTCTCAACCACTTCTGTAAATTCAATATTTTTTTCAGCAAGCATAACCAAAAGATGATAAATCAAATCAGAAGTTTCATTAATTATTTCGTCTTTATCTCTGTTTTTTGCGGCAATAACTGTCTCAATTGCTTCTTCACCAACTTTTTGAATTATACGGTTTTCTCCGCTTTTGAAAAGTTTTGTAGTATATGAGCCTTCAGGCAATTCATCTTTTCTTCTATTAATTAATTCAGACAACTTTAAAAGCCAGTTAATGTTTTCTTTCTTTTCACCGAAACAAGAATATTCACCAGTGTGACAAGTCGGGCCTTGTGGTTCTGCATAAACTAATAGCGAATCATTATCGCAGTCAACTTTAATATCTTTGAGTAACAGATAGTTTTCAGATGTTTCACCTTTCGTCCAAAGCCGGTTTTTACTTCTACTAAAAAATGTGACTTTATTTGTATCAATAGTTTTTTGCAAAGCCTCTTCATTCATAAATCCGAGCATCAATACTTGTGAAGTAGCTTTATCTACAATAATTGCCGGAACTAATCCGTTTAATTTTTGAAAATCTATCTTCTCAATTTCAATCATTCTATAGCCTTACATTAATCTCATTCTGTTTTAGATATTTCTTCAACTCTTTAATTCCCAGCTCGCTAAAATGGAATAGTGATGCTGCTAAGCAAGCTTCGACATTTGTGTTTTTGAAAGTATCTAAAAAATGCCTTTTGTCTCCGGCACCTCCAGAAGCGATTACAGGAACACTAACCGAATCTGAAAGAGCTTTCAAAAATTCATTATCATATCCCTCTTTTGTACCGTCTTTATCCATCGATGTTAAAAGGATCTCGCCGGCCCCTCTCTCAACAGTTTCCTTACACCAACTCATTCCCTCAAGTTCGGTTTCCTCTTTGCCGCCTTTGATAAAGATTTTATGATTCCCGTTTACATTTTTAATATCGATAGCTGCAACAATTGCCTGGCTTCCGAATGCGTTTGAGGCATCTTCAATCAATTTTGGATTTTTTACAATTGATGTGTTAAGTGAGACTTTATCCGCACCGCTATTGAGTAGTACCTCAATATCATCTAATTCTGATATCCCGCCGCCAACCGTAAAAGGTATGCGAATAGCTGCAGCAACATCTTTTACTAATTCAATCAATGTTTTTCTTTTTTCTTCAGAAGCGGTAATGTCGAGAAAGACTAACTCATCAGCCCCTTCTTTGTAATAACGTTCAGCTAGCTCCACTGCAGAACCGGCATCCCGCAAGTTTACAAAGTTAGTTCCTTTTACAACTTTACCATCTTTTACATCAAGGCAGGGGATTATTCTTTTAGTCAGCAAATTTCGCTAGCTCCTTTAATTCAATTTTATTTTCATAAATGGCTTTCCCCACAACAGTAGCATACATCTTCATTTGATCAAGTTTTTCTATGTCCGCAAGATTACTAATACCGCCGGAAGCTATAAACTTAAGTTCAGGAAAATCTTTCATTAATTTTTTATACAAATAAAAGTTAGGCCCCTGCAGCATACCGTCTTTGTTGATATCCGTACAAAGAAATTCTGTCACTCCAAGTTTGCTGCAATAATCTATATGGTCATTCAATCTTATGTTTGAGTTTTCTGTCCAACCTTTTATAAAAATTTCATCTCCTTTAACGTCAACAGCAACAATAATTTTTGATGGATCATTTTCTTTAAGAATTTTTTCAAATTCGTTTTTATTATTTATCGAAAGAGATCCTACAATTATTTTGTCGACCACAATATCAAAGAGTTCTTTAACTTTTTCTGCCGAACGAATTCCGCCGCCAAACTGTATCTGCACATCATAAATTTCTTTGACAGCTTTAATAACATTGGCAATATTTATTTTGCCGGACTTTGAAGCCATTAAATCAATAACATGAATTCTTTTGAAACCGTTTTTTTGATAATGTTCAATTTGTCCGAATAAATCAATGCCGTACTCTTTTGAAGATTCGTATTCACCCTTTTCAAGGCGGACGACTTTATTGTCTATTATATCTATTGCCGGTATAACTAACATAATTCAATAAAATTTTTTAATAATTTAATTCCTGCTTCAGCAGATTTTTCAGGGTGAAACTGCACACCGTAATAATTTTTATATTCGATGGCTGCAGTAAATTCCACATCGTGTTTTGCTGTGGCTATTGTGTGTTCATTGTTTTCCAGGTAATAAGAGTTTGCAAAATAGAAATAGGTGTTGTCATCAATTCCGTCAAAGAGTTTATTTTCTTTCACCACTTCTACTTTATTCCATCCCATGTGTGGAACTGTTACCTTGCTTTCATCAAACTTAAAAACATTTGCATCGATAACCCCCAAGCAGTTTGTATCTCGTTCAGTTGAATGTTTGCCAAACAGCTGCATACCGAGACAAATTCCTAGTATTGGTTTTTTAATGATCCGCAGAAGGTTAGACAAATTATAAAGATTCAGTTTTTGCATTGCCGAAGCAGCTTCTCCGACTCCCGGAAATATTACTTTGTCTGCATTACAGACAGCAAACTCAGCACTTGACACCTGGTACTCAACATTAATATCGTCAAGCGCGTTTTTAACTGACTGTACATTTCCCGCACCGTAATCAATTATTGTAATCATATTAAACCTTTTGTCGTTGGCAATTGCCCTTTGTTTCTTTCATCTAATCGACAAGCTTCGTTTAAAGATTTAGCAAATGCTTTAAACAATGCTTCAATTTTGTGATGATCATTATCACCTTCAACATTCAAAAAAAGATTGCACTTTAATCCCATCGAAAATCCTTTGAAGAATTCTCTCACTAATTCTGTCGGGAACTCACCAACTTTTTCTCTTTTAAATTCACAGTTAAAATTTAAGTACGGCCTTCCCCCAATATCAATAGCGCATTGCGCAATCGATTCATCCATTGGCAACAAGTATCCGTAGCGTTTAATTCCTTTTTTATCACCTAAAACTTTTACTAAAGCTTCCCCCAATGCAATACCGGTATCTTCAACAGTATGATGCTCATCAACATGAAGATCACCATCAACATCAATGTTCAAATCGATATTTCCATGTTTTGATATTTGCTCAAGCATGTGATCAAAGAAACCAATACCGGCTTTAATCTTAGATTTGCCTTCACCGTCAATGTTCATTTCAATATTGATCTTAGTTTCTTTCGTTTCTCTTTTGTATTCAACTATTCGAGACTTCTTTATAACTCGACCAACTTGTACGAAAAATTCATCATCATTAATTTCGATACAATTTTCATTATCACCCAATTCAATGTTTATCGATTCACTTTCGAGAATTTTTTTAATGACAGAATTTTCTTCTATCATTTCATTTGTCACAATTTCAAATCCGTAATTAGTTAATTTTTTCAAACCAGTAATAAATTGGTTCGGCAATAATCTCAAATCAAAATATTTTTTATCAATAAAAACTTTTTTCATAATACTTCTCTTAACTCTTTTAAAAACTTATCATTCTGCTCTTTAGTTCCGATAGAAACTCTTAAACAGTTTTCAAGTAAAGGTTGACTTGATCTATCCCTTACTATTACTCCCCTTTCTGCAAGTTGATTATAAACTTCTGTTGCACCGGTACATTTAAACAAAATATAGTTAGTTTCGCTTTCAAATACTTGTTCAATTTTTTCTAGAGATTTTAATTCTGCCTTAACCCTTTCCCTTTCAGTTAAAATGTTTTCAACAAACTCATCTTTCAAATTACTTGAGTCAATTGCTGAAATAATCGACTGTGAAGTTAAGGAATTTAAATTGTAGGGGGCCTTAACTTTGTATAAAATTTCTGTTATTTCTTTTGATGCTGTACAGTAACCGGCCCTTATACCCGCGAGTCCCCAAGCCTTTGAAAAAGTTCTCATCACAACGAGATTATTATAATTGAGTGATTCATAAATCAAAGATTTTTGATTGGAGAAATCAATGTAAGCTTCATCGACAACTACGATTGTTTCTAATTCTTTTACAAGTCTTAAAATATCATCGCTGCTTAATAAATTTGCTGTCGGATTATTTGGCGAACACACAAATATAATTTTTGTTTTTTCATCAACAGCCGATTTGATTTTATCAACATCCAATTGAAAATCTTGAGTCAGCAATACCGACTTGTACTCAACATCATTAATGTCGCAAACAACTTGGTACATGCCGTAAGTTGGTTCGTTAATTATGCAATTGTCAATTGAAGGATTACAAAATATTCGAACCACGAGATCGATAATTTCATCAGAACCAACACCCACGAACAGATTATCTTTCGGGATGTTTATCAACTCACATAGTTTTTCTTTGACATCATTATGATTGGGATCAGGATATCTATTTAGATCAAGATTGCTATTTTGATTAATGACAGACCCAATAGCATTTTCATTTGCATCGAGCAAAATTCCGTTTAGGTATTTACCCCGTGCAGATGAATATGGTTTTAACTTTAGAATATTTTCCCGTATTAGATTTTTAATTTCCATTTTTAATCCTGATCTTAACAGCATTAGCGTGAGCAGTGAGTCCTTCTTCCTCTGCCAAGTTAATGATAGCAGTGCTTAAGTTATTTAATCCTTTTTGTGTTAACTGCTGGAATGTAATTGTCTTCATAAAAGATGAAACACTAACGCCGCTTATTGATTTTGCGAATCCGTAGGTTGGCAACGAGTGATTTGTACCGGAAGCATAATCGCCCGCGCTTTCCGGAGAATACTCACCCACGAATACTGAGCCAGCGTTTTCCACAGTTTTTAAAAATCTATCGGCTTTATTAACATTTATAATCAAATGCTCGGGAGCAAAGTTGTTACTGAATTCAAATGCCTCTTCAAGCGTGTTAACTTTTAAAGCAAACGAGTTTGCAATTGAACTTAAAGCAAATCGTTTTCGCGGAAGAAACTCCATTTGTGAATAAACTTCTTTTACCGTTTTCTCAAGTAAATCTTGTGATGTGGAAACAACCACAGCCTGAGAATCGGAACCATGCTCAGCTTGGGAGAGCAAGTCAGCAGCTACAAAAGCGGGATTAGCTTTTTCATCAGCAATAATTAATACTTCACTCGGACCGGCAGGCATATCAATAGAACATCCGTTCGGATCATTACTTACAAGCATTTTTGCAGCAGTTACATATTGATTCCCCGGCCCAAATATTTTATCTACTTTTTCGGTTA
>JANQIV010000148.1 GCA_028282005.1 Melioribacteraceae bacterium
TTTTAGAAACTGCATCCAGAGTTGCAAAAACTGAAGCCCGAGTTTTAATTACCGGCGAAAATGGTAGCGGAAAAGAATTAGTTGCTCGTTCAATTCATACCCAAAGCAACAGAGCAAATAAAGGACTAATCGAAGTAAACTGTGCTGCAATTCCGAATGAATTAATTGAATCCGAATTGTTCGGACATGAAAAAGGTTCATTTACAGGAGCAATGAAACAAAGAATTGGAAAATTTGAACTTGCTGATAAAGGCACTTTGTTTTTGGATGAAATTGGTGATATGAGTCTGCAGGCACAAGCAAAAGTATTACGGGCAATTGAAGACGGAAAAATTGAAAGAGTCGGTGGCGGAGAAAAAATTGCTGTTGATGTACGTATTATATCAGCTACAAATAAAAATTTGAAAGATGAAATCAAAAATGGAAATTTCCGAGAAGATTTATATCACAGATTAAATGTAATCCCAATTAATGTACCACCGCTTAGAGAAAGAAAAGAAGATATTCCGGCATTAGTAAATTATTTCTCAGAAATAATATGCAACAAAAACCAATTCCCAAACAAAGAATTTACAAAAGATGCAATTAAAGCTTTACAAAGCATGGATTTTAGCGGTAATATTAGAGAACTTAGAAATCTTATCGAAAGAATTGTAATCATGATTCCTGGCGATGTAGTTTCGGAACAGGATATATTTAAATTATCTCCTCCATCAGAAGATAAATTTGATGACTTAATGGATGTATCAAATTCATTTCAAGAATTTAAGGAAAATGCAGAGCGTGCTTTTATTGTTAAGCAGCTTGAAGCAAATGGATGGAATATATCAAAAACTTCGGATATACTCGGAATACAAAGAAGTCATTTATACGGAAAAATGAAAAAATATAACATTGAAAAGGGAAACTCCAATGGGTGAAACAATTTTTTCCAAAATAATAAAAAAAGAAATACCAGCTGAAATAGTTTATGAATCGGATACTGTTTTGGCTTTTAGAGATATAAATCCTCAAGCACCTGTCCATATTTTAATTATTCCCAAAATAGAAATACCGACTGTTCGTGAAATAAATGGTTTGGAGCACGCTTCTTTATTAGGTGAAATGTATGATGCGGCAAATCAAATAGCAAAAGATGAAGGTATTTCTGAAAATGGGTTTAGATTAGTTTTTAACTGTGGGGATAACGGTGGACAAGAAGTTTATCATATCCACATGCATCTTTTGGGAGGAAGACAAATGCAATGGCCTCCCGGCTGATAGTTGCTATAAGTCTAACTTAAAAATGCTTTATCTGAAATATCTTTTCTAAAAAACATACCTTCAAAATTAATTTTAGCCAAGGCATCATAAACTATTTTTTTGCTTTGACTTAAATCATTTTCATTACATATTGAGGTAATACCTAAAACTCTGCCACCATTGGTCAATATTTTCCCTTCAGTTTTTTTAGTCCCGGCATGAAAAATAATAACATTTTCAGATTCAGCTTCATCTAAACCGGAAATTTCTAGCCCTTTTTCGTATGCTCCAGGATAACCTTTTGATGAAGTTACTACGCAAACAGCAGAACCACCACTATATTTTACTGCACTATGGTTAATTTTTCCAATTGCAGAAGAATGAAGCAATTCCATCAAATCTCCATCCAACAATGGTAAAACTGCTTGAGTCTCGGGATCACCAAAACGGCAATTAAATTCTACAACTTTAGGTTTTCCATCTTTTATCATTAATCCGCAATACAAACATCCGGAGTATTTTCTTCCTTCAGATTTCATGGCAAAAAGAGTTTTTTCAACAACTTCTTTTTTAATACGATCCAATATTTCATTTGTAACTAATGGTGCTGGAGAGTATGCTCCCATTCCACCAGTATTTGGACCTTCATCATTATCAAATATCCTTTTGTGATCCTGGGAAGATGGAAGTAATACATAATCATCACCATCAGTAATGGCAAAGATTGATGCTTCTTGTCCTTCCATAAATTCTTCAATTACTATTTTTGAACCTGAATCACCAAATCTTTCATCCAAAAAGATTTCTTTTACAGCTGATTCTGCTTCTTCTTTATTCATGCATATTATCACACCTTTGCCTGCAGCTAAACCAGAAGCTTTAATTACTGTTGGGTAAGGTATTGTAGATAAATAGGTTATCGCTTTGTCATAATCGTCTTTCTTAAATACTTCATAAGCAGCAGTTGGAATCTCATACTTCTTCATCAAATCTTTAGAAAATGATTTATCACCTTCAATTATTGCGGCATTTTTACTAGGGCCAAAAACATTAATATTATTTTCTCTTAATTCGTCAGCAAGTCCGTCAACTAATGGCTGCTCAGTACCAATTACGACTAGATTTACTTTATTATTTACACAAAAACCAACAATTTCATTACTCTGTAGTGATATGTTTTCTGCAACTCGAGATATTCCCGGATTACCAGGTGAGCAAAACATTTTTTCCAGTTTTGGGCTTTGAGAAATTTTCCATGCTAGTGCATGCTCCCTTCCCCCACTTCCGATAATTAATACTTTCATGTTAGGCCTTTAAGAAAAATTGGAATTCTTTGACTAATAACTCAGTCAATTTTTTACGGGTATGATTTTGAACAAATTCTTCATCACATTTAGGTAAGTTATTGTTTTTATGTAAATTATAAATATCTACCAATGTTTCTTTTATTTTGTTGATATCTCTCGGTTCAGTAATTATTGTAGCTCCATATTCTTCAAGAACGATTTTTGAAGCACCTTCCGGCATATTCGCAAAAACAGGTTTACGTGATCCGGCATATTCTAAAGTCTTGCCCGGTAAAATTGCTTCAATACTTTTGCGCTTGTCTATCATCATCCAAAGCAGATCACTTTCTTTAAGTTTTTTCACACTTTCTTTATGGTTCAAATATCCATGCAATTTCACACTATTATCAAGTTTTAACCTTTTTATCAATCGAATGTAATTATTGCTCACCAAACCAACAAAATGGATTTCAAATTTGGCGGCTATTTCCGGATTTTCCTTCTTCAATTTTCTGAATGCTCTAAGTAGATACTCAGGCGTAGTATATTCTATAAAATTTCCTGCATGTGTAACTATAATTTTATCATTCTCTCTCGGAGCAGGCAGGTTATTCTCAAAATCTGATTCATCGTATCCATGCCTTAATATTGTAACATCTTCGAAAGATAAAAACGGAAAATCGTTAATTAATCTTTCTTTTATATTTCTATTCGTTACAATAACTCGATCTACATTTTTTAATGAATCATATTCAAGTTTTTTATGAGCTAATTTATGTAAAGGTGTTAAATAAAAAGAGAAATAGCTTTTATACCATAAATCTCTATAATCAACAATAAGCGGAATATTCAACTCTACCTTTAATTTGGCAAATTCGACAAAAGAAGAAAACGGAGGGATAGTTACAAAAATTAGATCATATTTTTCATTTGTTAAAATTTCTTTTGCTTTTTTAGCAGCTTTCTTAGCCCAGGATTTTTTATTGTCGGGAATAAAAATCGACTGAGATACCCTGTTGTAAATTTTTCTGATCCATTCGCTTGGAATTTTTATTGTTCCGAATTTACGGAGCATTGAATTAGGATCATTTGCTCCCACTCTTACTACTTTGATCCCGTTCTCATCAACTTCGTTTTTTAAAGTGTCATCATGAGCAAAATAACCAGCGTTACTCGTGGTCAAGACAGTCGGTTCCCAATCAAACCCTTTCATGAACTTGGTAAACTTGAGGGTTCTCTGCACTCCACTCAATCCCATTGGAGGATAATAATAAGCAATGACCAGTACTTTAAACATAATTATATCATATTTTCAATCATTTTGATTGATAATTCGGCGATTCTTTTGTAATAATAATATCGTGAGGATGACTTTCTCTTAAACCCGCATTTGTAATTTTTATGAATTTAGAGTTTTCTTTTAATTCATTTATATCTTTTGAACCGCAATATCCCATTGAAGCTCTGAGTCCGCCAACAAATTGATAAATTGTATCAGATAACGGACCTTTATAAGGCACTCGACCTTCAACACCTTCTGGTACCAATTTTTTGATATCGTCTTCAGCATCCTGAAAATAACGGTCTTTACTTCCCTGTTTCATGGCACCAATCGATCCCATTCCACGGTAAACTTTGAAACTTCTTCCTTCAAAAAGAACTTTTTCACCTGGAGTTTCTTCAACACCAGCAAACATTCCGCCAATCATAACTGTATCAGCTCCAGCTGCAATTGCTTTAGGCACATCACCGGTTTGCTTAACACCACCATCGGAAATTATTGGAATATCATGGCCTTTTAACGCTTCTCTTACTTCTAAAACCGCACTTATTTGTGGAACACCAACACCAGCAACAACACGAGTAGTACAAATAGAACCGGCACCGATTCCAACTTTAACAGCATCAACACCACATTCATAAAGCGCAATTGCTGCATCTTTTGTAACTATATTTCCTGCTACAATCTGGAGATCTTGGAATTTTCTTCTAATTTCACTTACCGTGCTTAACACTCCTTCCGAATGACCGTGTGCGGTATCAACAACGATTACATCAACATGTGCTGCAACCAATGCCTCTACCCTTTCAATTACATCTTCTGTTACACCAACTCCTGCACCAACTCTTAATCTTCCTAATTCATCTTTACAAGCTAAAGGATATTTTTTCTTCTTAGTTATATCTTTAAAAGTAATCAGTCCTTTTAATGTACCGGTTTCATCAACAACGGGAAGTTTTTCTATTCTATGTTTTTGTAATTTTTTCTCAGCTTGTTCTAAAGTAGTACCAACCGGAACAGTGATCAAGTTTTCTTTGGTCATCATTTCACTTACAGGCAAAGCAAAATTTGGTTCAAATCTTAAATCCCGATTTGTAAGAATTCCAATCAATTTTTTATTTTCATCAACAATGGGAATACCTGAAATTCTATATTTTGCCATTAATTCCAAAGCGTCACTAACTTGTTTATCCGCTGTGAGTGTTATTGGTTTATGAATCATACCGCTTTCTGATCTTTTAACTCTGTCTACTTCGTCTGCTTGTTTTTCAATTGTCATGTTTTTATGTATGATTCCAATACCGCCCTGTGCAGCCATAGCAATAGCCATATTTGATTCTGTTACAGTATCCATAGCCGCCGAAACAAATGGAATATTTAATTTTATACCTCTAGTGAAGTAAGCAGATATTTCCGTATCTCTTGGAAGCACTGATGATCTTTGAGGCAATAATAAGATATCATCAAAAGTTAATCCTTCATATGCAAATTTATCGTTCATTTTTCTTCCTTATTCAAATGCTGAGATTCCCGTAATATGCTCACCCAAAATTAAAGTGTGCATTTCATGGGTTCCTTCATAAGTTTTTACTGATTCCAAATTAGCTGAATGACGCATTACAGGGTATTCATCAATTATTCCATTTGCACCTAAAATCTCGCGGGATATTCTGGCGATTTCCAATGCCTTTTCACAATTGTTTCTTTTAGCCATTGAAATATGATAATGTTTAATTTCGCCTTTATCCTTCAACGCTGCAAGTTGATGATTTAATAATTGACCTTTAGTGATTTCAGTCAACATGTATGCCAACTTTTGCTGAGTTAATTGATAAGCTGCAATTGGCTTACCAAACTGAATTCTAGATTTTGCATAATCAAGCGCAGTTTCATAACAATGCATCATTGCACCGGTCACTCCCCAAGCAATACCATATCGAGCTTGATTCAAACACATTAGAGGCGCTTTTAATCCATTAGCGTTTGGCAGCAAATTTTCTTCAGGAATGATTGCATCTTGAAAAATCAATTCAGAAGTGATAGATGCTCTCAAAGAATGCTTTCCTTTCATTTCCGGCGCTGTGTATCCTTCTGTTCCTTTTTCAACAAGGAAACCTTTAATGATTCCGTCAAGCTTTGCCCAAACAACGGCTATATCAGCAATGGTACCGTTTGTAATCCACATTTTGGCGCCATTTAATTTATAACCGCCGTCAACCTTTTCAGCTTTAGTTATCATTCCTCCAGGATTAGAACCATAATCCGGTTCTGTTAAACCGAAACAACCAATTGCTTCCCCAGAAGCTAACTTGGGTAACCACTTGTTTTTTTGTTCTTCACTTCCAAATTCGTGAATTGGATACATAACCAAACCACTTTGCACAGAAGCAAAACTTCTTACTCCACTATCGCCGCGTTCTAACTCTTGCATTACCAAACCGTAAACAAGATTATTCATTTCAGCACAGCCATATTTTTGTGGTAGAGTAATTCCAAATACACCCAATTCACCTAGTTTAGCAACCAGCTCCATCGGGAATGTACCATCCCGGTAATTATGTTCAATAGTCGGAATAACTTCGTTATCAACAAATTCCCGTACTGAATCCCTTACCAGTTTTTCTTCTTCAGTTAAATTAGTTTCAATATTGTAAAAATCTATGTGATTCATGTAATTCTTTGTAAAGTGATGGAAAATTTTAGATGTAAATCTAAAAAAAAGAAATCAACTTACCCAAAAGAAAGTAGATTATTAATTTAGTTTTAGTTCGATAAATGCTGAGGAAATTACCATGTCGCTAAAGCCTCTGTACTTAAGAAAAGAATAGATTTTTTGTTTTCTTTTTAATTCAGTCTCAGATTGCTTAATAAGTCTTAATTTTCTCCTTCCCAACTCGATCGCATTGTTTATTAATTGCTCTTCATCGTAATAATTTGTTTCTATTTCTGAAATTATTTCTCGATCAACTCCCTTTTTAAAGAGCTGCATTCGAATTTTTTGACTGCTCTCTTTTTTGCTTTTAAGCCTGTCTAAATAGAATACTTCAGCAAATTTATTATCATCCAAGAAATTTATTTCAATTAGATAACCAATTACTTTTTCAATAATCTTTGTTTGAAATCCTTTTTGCTTAAGTTTTATTTTTATTTCAAAAATAGAATGGCTTCTTCTTGATAAAGACCTTAGAGCACTGTTCTTTGCGTTAAAGTAATCATTTTCATGATTTAACTGATCAACTTGTTCTTGAGTCAATTCATCATGCCTACGAATTTTACTTTCGATAAAAACATCTTCGTGAATTTTGCACTCTAAGTCATTATCAAATTTTATAAGAACATATTTTCCTTTTTTATTTAAGGAAATTATTTTCATTTTTTCTTTTTAGGTTTTTCTTCTTCAGCTTGAACGGAAGCAGCAACATTATTTTCTTTTAACGGCATTTCGATTGCACTTCTTACTTCTTTTTCTATCCCACTAAACAATTCTTCTTTCTCTAGCATCATTTGTCTGAACTGCTCTCTACCTTGGAATCTATCTTCACCAAAACTAAACCACGCGCCACTCTTCTTAACGATATTATGATTGACGGCTAAGTCAATTAAATCACCGGCTTTGCTGATTCCTTCGTTGTAAAGAATATCAAATTCAACTTCTTTAAATGGCGGGGCTACTTTATTTTTTACTACTTTTACTTTTGTTCTGTTACCAATTACGTTCTGCCCTTCTTTGATTGCAGCAATTCTACGAATGTCCATTCTGATTGATGCATAAAATTTAAGTGCATTACCACCGGTTGTAGTTTCCGGATTACCAAACATTACACCAATTTTACTTCTTAATTGGTTTGTAAAGATTACACAAGTTTTTGAACGATTAATTGCACCAGTAAGTTTTCTTAATGCTTGTGACATTAATCTTGCCTGTACTGCCATATGCGGGTCACCCATTTCGCCTTCAATCTCTGTTCTTGGAACGAGTGCAGCAACAGAGTCAATTACTATAATATCGAGTGCATTACTTCTCACAAGTGTATCAACGATATCTAATGCTTGTTCGCCATAATCTGGCTGGGATAATAAAAGATTATTTACATCTACTTTTAATCTGCGAGCATAACTAACATCAAGAGCATTTTCTGCATCAATGAATGCTGCGAGTCCACCTTTTTTCTGAGCTTCAGCAATCATGTGCAAACAAAGAGTTGTTTTACCGGAAGATTCAGGTCCATAAATTTCAATTATTCTGCCACGCGGGACTCCTCCAACACCAAGGGCTTTATCAAGCGACAGGGATCCTGTGGAAATTACATCTACTTCGTTAATGGCCCCATCACCCAATTTCATAATAGAACCCTTACCATGGGTTTTTTCAATATTGAAGATTGTATCTTCCAAAATTTTCATTTTTGCATCTTTTTCAGACATTTTACCTCCTAATTCAATTCAAAACTTTTTATTGTTTTATAGACGGATCCGGTTGGTTTTAATTCGCTTTCCATCAATGATATTTTGTTAATTCTAAAATTATTTTTTTCGAACTCGCAATCTAAAAAGCTATTGAGCTTTTCAAAATCTTCTTTCCCTTTTATTCTCAATAAAGTAATGTGCGGCTTAAATTTTCTATTTTCTTTTTTGAATCCTAAGCTCTCTAATTCGTTTTCAATTTCTTTCTGAAGCTCAAACATTTTTTTATCAATAAATAATTCGAGCATCAAAATAGATGGATTGCCATTCCTCTTAAACATTCCGAATTTTTTGATTTGAGTATCAAAGGAATGATAATTATTTATAAGATTATCTAGTTTTTGTTCAATTGAAGAGATTATTTCTAACTTTGTATCACCTAAAAATTTCAGGGTCAGATGCAGCTTTCCCTTCTTTTCCCACTTTATATTTGAACTCTCTCCATAAACTTCATCTCTAATTTGGATTATATCATCAATAATGTTTTCAGGAATCTCTGCGGCTACAAACAACCTTTTACTCATCGTAAGAAATTCCCAAGAGATGCCTTCTCAGCATTTCCAATGCAGCTTGTGCAGTTCTATCTTTATTCAGTAATCTATCATCACCAAAAGTGAATTTCTTCGCGGTACAAATATTCTCATCACATAAGCCAACGTAAACTAAGCCAACTTTCTTTTCGCCGGTAGCACCCGTCGGACCCATTATCCCAGTTGTCGATAAACCTATATCTGCACATGAAGTTGCTTTAATGCCCTCAGCCATTTGTCTGGCAACCTCAAGGCTAACAGCGCCGTGTTTGTGAATTATATCCTCATTAACACTTAGTATTTCTACTTTTGCTGCATTGCTATAAGTTACCACTCCTCTTTCAAAGAATTTACTTGAGCCACTTATGTTTGTAATAAAATTGGAAACTAATCCGCCTGTACAAGATTCTGCAGTAGCGAGCGTTAATCCTCTCTCAGTCATTATTTTTGCAATGACACTTTCAAGCGTATCCTCATCTTTTCCGTAAATATATCTCCCGACTTTGCCACGTAATTTTTGTTCAATTTCAAGCAACTTATTTTTAGCTGACTCTTCATCATCTTCTTCAATTGTAAGTCTTAGCTTTACACCAAATTGATTTGGGAGAAATGCCATTTTGGAACCATTCAGCAGCTCATCAATACTTCCGATTTTTTCATATAAAACTGATTCCGGGATGCCAGTTGTTAAAACGTTTGTGATAATTTTATTTCCCATTTTCCCCGAAAGTAAATCACTTACTTTTGGAACGAGGAAATCATTTACCATTTCTTTCATTTCGTAAGGCACACCAGGAAAAACGGCAAAATATTTTTTCTTTTTCTCAATCCAGATTCCGGGCGCTGTTCCAAAATAATTTTTAACAGGAGTAGCAATTTTAGGGATTAAAGCTTGATCTTTATTAAGATCTGTTAACTCTCTTCCCTTTTTCGTAAACAGGCTTTTAATATCCTCTAAGACACCTTCGTCATGAACCAATTCCGTATCAAAAAAATCTACTACACATTTGCGAGTAATATCGTCGTGAGTTGGACCCAATCCACCTGTAACAACTACTAAATCGCATTCCTCGTAAGCTGTTTTAAATTCATTCATGATTTGATCGTAATTATCCCCAATTACACTTGTTTTGGAAACAAAAACATTATGCTCAACTAATTTAGCTGCTATGTACGCGACATTCGTGTTGACTGTCTGCCCGATAAGAATTTCATCACCAATTGAAATGAGATATGCTTTCATAGAATTATATTTTATTTATAAAATAGATAAACATTTGAACAATTAAAAATGAATAAATCCCGGCGATTACATCGTCTAACATAATCCCGAGCCCACCTTTCATTTTTTCAACTTGCCTGGCCGGAAAAGGTTTTAGAATATCCATTACACGCCAAATAATAAAAGCTATTGCAATAAAAAGAGCTTTCTTTGGTAAAAATAGTAAACTAATCCATGTTCCCACAAATTCATCGATCGTGCATTGTTTCGGGTCTTTACCATAAACTTCTTCAAACTTATTCCCGATAAAAATTCCTACAACAAGAAAAAAAGAAATAAAAAATAAAAGCAATGCCGGATTTTCAAATCCCGGGATCAAATAAATTGCTAAAGCAACAATGCTGCCGACAGTACCGGATGCAAAGGGGAAATAGCCGGAATAAATCCCTGAGCCAATAAGTTTTTCAATAAAATTAAGTTTCAAAAGAGAAGATGCTTTTAATTAGTTTAATATTTTTAACTAAATATTCGATACCAGTCCAAAGCGTAAATAAAGTTATAAAGAGCATTGAATAATAAATGTAATCGGGATTTGTTAAAGATGTGAATATCTTTTCATTGCCCTCATAAATCCAGTCAACAGTTTTAATAACATAAACACAAAGTAGATAATATATAAATGCCATCTGAAAAAATGTTTTCCATTTTGCAGAACGGATCGTTGTTATCGACATATTTTTTATATCAGCATAAAACCTAAGAAAAGTAATTAGAAAGTCACGGATTACGATTATTAGCACCATCCATAATTCTAGAACATCAAGATAAACAAATGCAAAAAAAGCTGTAGAAGTTAAAATTTTATCTGCAAGAGGATCTAAAAATTTTCCGGAAGCCGTAATGTAATTAAATTTCCTTGCCAGCCAGCCATCATACCAATCCGTAATTGCTGCAATGAAAAACACTGCCAACGATAGCTGTTTATAAAAAGGATCTTCTGAAATAAACAGAAATAGGAATACTGGAGTTAAAATTATCCTTAGTGCTGTTAACTGATTTGGAAGTATCATTTATTATTCAGATAATTTTAATAGCTCTTTGAATTCATAAATTCCGGTGTTGTGTCCGTCTTTCCAAGTAATACCCACGGCATATTGACCAACCATGCTTATTTGAGAAACTGTTAACTGCTCGTTAGAATAAATTGGGATATATGTTTTACTTCTTTCCTCTTTTTCAGCATTGCAAATAGCGCAAGGACAATAGTGCCTTAAATTGTATAATTTAATAGCGCTATTTGAATTATCATCCCAATCAACAATTAAAAATTTTTTCTCTTTAATTTGAATTTTCTTTGGAGACACAGTTAAATTTTTTCTCCGGTCAACTCGTACAAAGCGTCTATATATTTTTGACTAGTGTTGTTAATAACTTCTTCCGGTAATTCCGGCGCCGGTGGCTGTTTATTAAAATCAATTGATGTCAAATAATCACGTACATATTGTTTGTCATAGCTTTCCTGTCCTTGTCCAATTGCATATTTATCTTTCGGCCAGAAACGTGATGAATCGGGAGTTAAAATCTCATCGATCAATATTACTCCACCATTATAGTACCCGAATTCAAGTTTAGTGTCAGCTAAAATTATTCCTTTTGTCAAAGCATAATCAGCACATTTTTTATAAATATTCATTGTAGCGTTTTTTACAGTCTCATAAGTTTCTTTACCGATTATTTCAATCGCTTTTTCTTCAGAAATATTTTCATCATGTTCACCAATATCTGCTTTTGTAGAAGGAGTGAAAATAGGTTCTTCAAATTTTTGTGATTCTTGCAATCCTTCAGGTAAATCTATACCACAAATCTGTCCGGTCTTTTTATAGTCTTTCCAGCCTGAACCAGTAATGTAACCTCTTACAATACATTCTAATTTTATCAGCTCAGCTTTTTTCACAAGCATCGATCTATTTTCTAAAATCTCTCTGTGCTGTTGGCATTCTTCCGGGAAATCATTAACATCCATTGAGACTAAATGATTGTCAATAATATCATTTGTATATTCGAACCAGAATTTTGAAATTCTTGTAAGCACTTCCCCTTTCTTTGGGATACCTTGATCCATAATAACATCATAAGCAGAAATTCTATCAGTGGAAACGATTAGATAGTGTTCGCCTAAATCGTATATGTCTCTTACTTTGCCTTGCTTAAATGGTTTTAAATTTTCGAAGTTTGTTTGTAATACCACATTACTCAATTTATTTCTCCTTTCCTAAAAATTAGCAAATAAATATAAAGAGTCACTTTTCGTAATTCAACTTGCAAAATAAATATAATTTATTCTAATGAGATAATTCCTAGATTACTTTCAATTTAGACCTTGCAGTTTAATCACTTCAAACTTATTTTTGATTTTTTCTTTAACCACTGTAAAAGGAACATTAATGTCTAATACTAAAATTTCCCTCAAAGAATTTCCACAAACGTTTTGGATTGCCAATACCATGGAGATATTCGAAAGGATGGCGTGGTACGGCTTTTTCGCGGTTTCATCATTATATATTACCGGTGCTGTTGAAGACGGCGGCCTTGGTTTTTCTGATGAAGATAGAGGTGTTTTACAAGGTGTTGTAACTTTCTTTTTATACTTGTTCCCGGTTGTTTCCGGTACTCTTGCCGACCGGTACGGTTTCAAAAAATTATTGTTTACTGCTTTTGTAATTTTGGTACCATCTTATTTTTTACTCGGACAATTAAAAACTTTCCCAACTTTCTTTTTTGCGTTCATGCTTGTCGCCCTCGGGGCCGGTACGTTTAAGCCCGTAATTATCGGTACAATCTCAAAAACTACAAATGAAAAAACCGGATCAATGGGATTTGGAATTTTCTATATGATGGTTAACATCGGTGGATTTCTTGGGCCTGTGGTTGCCGGTATTGCAAGAGCAATTTCATGGGATTATGTTTTTATAGCATCTTCGGCTTGGATAGCCATAAACTTTATTTTTGTTACTCTCTTTTATAAAGAGCCTGTTGTTCAATCCGAAGAAAACCAAAAGAGAAATCTAAAAGATATTTTCGGAGGAATGGTTGAAGTACTCGGAAATGGTAGATTCTTCCTTTTTGTATTTGGTTTAATTTTAATTCTGGTAATGGGTTCAAAATTCACAGCGGATAACTCTATTACTTGGGCTCAAATTATAATCATCTGTTTTGTTTGGATTGCATTAAATGTTGTTTATGACATGATGATTAAGAAAAATACAAGTAATGATAAAAGCTGGTTTTTATTGCCGATGAAGCTTGGCGATTGGCGATTCGGGCTATTCTTGTTATTGATGTCCGGATTCTGGGTAGCATTCAATCAAATATTTTATACGCTACCATTGCACATTAGAGATTTCACCGATACGTCCGACTTGTTTAATTTTATGTACAATTCACTTGATGCAATTGGCTTAACTAGCTGGGCAAATGCATTAAACGAAGGCATGGTGGTAAAAGGCCAAGTTAATCCGGAATACATTATAAATATTAACGCCGGCGGAATTGTACTCTTCCAGGTTATTGTATCTTACTTTGTGACAAGATTAAAACCATTCACAACAATTTTTTGGGGAACCATAATCTGCATAATCAGCTTTGTTGTTTTGATATGGGGAACAACAGGCTGGGTAGTTGCAGCTGGTATTTTAGTTTTCTCATTTGGTGAAATGATGGCAAGTCCTAAACAAAAAGAATACACCGGACGTATTGCTCCTCCGGATAAAGTTGCAATGTATATGGGTTACTTCTACTGGTGTGTTGCTTTAGGTAATTTATTTGGCGGTATTCTTTCCGGACAAATGTACGCATTATTTGCGCGTGACATGCAAAGACCGGATTTAATGTGGGCTATTTTTGCTGCTATCGGTATTCTTACTTCGGTTGGTATTTATTTCTATGATAAATTAGTGATAAAGAAGAAAGAACAAATTCCTGGGTAATTGGAATAAACTTTTTAATAAAAATTTCCTTTTTTAAGCCGCATCAGATTGCGGCTTTTTTATTTTAAGTAATTAATTAAAATGAAGTTCATTTTTATTTGGCATCAACCAAATATTAATTATGGCAATTTGCAATAGAAAGTCGCCCCCTTACCGGATTCGCTTTCAACCCATATTTCACCGTTATGTCCATCTATAATTTTTTTAACAATGGCTAACCCTAGACCAGTGCTTTTTTCTCCCGCCGTACCTTCCTTTTTTGACGCAAGAAACGGATTAAAAATTTCCCCCATCATGTCTTCTTCAATTCCTAGCCCCGAATCCTTTACAGTTATGATAGTATTCTCATCTTCTTGGAAGATTCTGACATCAATTTCCGAACCTATAAAAGAATATTTAATTGAATTTCCAATGAGATTATTAAAAACTTGCTCCATTTTTTTTGAGTCTAAGTAAAGATATTTTTTATCTAGTTGTGTTATTAAGTTTAGTTTTATTTCCTTTTTTTTAGCAAAAATCTTATTCATTTTAATATTTCTGCCCAGCAATTCTACAATATCGACTTCTTCAAGATTAAGATCAAGTTTGCCGGATTCAATTTTCGATACATCCAAAATGTCTTCCACAAGGTTTAGCATAAATTCTGAAGATTTATAAATTTCCTTCAAAAAATCCACATGGTTTTTACTTAATGGATCTGCAGTATTGTTTAGCAAAAATTCTAAGTAAGATAAGATTATATTGAGTGGGTTTCTAAGGTCATGCGCCGCCATTCCAATAAATTGGTTTTTTAAATTATTTGCTTTCTCAAGCTGCGCGTTTTTCTTTGCAAATTCTCTTTGTAGATTGGCTAGTTCATTGTTAACTCTTGTAAGTTCATCATAAATTTCGTCGTTTTTGGAATTATCATATTTTTCTTTTAATAAAATACGTATGTGGTTTGTTTGCTCATTATTTATTTGTACTAATTGACTATATAAATTTGGTAAATGCTCATCTTTACAATTATTCATATTAAACTATACCTAATAAATTATTAGCCAAAGTTATTGCGTCCTTTGCATTACACGCAAAGCCATCCGCATTAACCTCTTCACATAAATCAAAATTTTTATTAAACGGGCTTCCGCCTACAATTATTTTCAACTGATTATTTGAAAAAACTTTCCTTACATCTTGAATTAATTTAGCGACATTATGAACATTTGCTTCTAAACTAGATGATATCGCTAATAAATTTGCGTTTGTTTTTCGAATCATTTCAATAATTGAATCATTGGAAGCATCAGCACCTAAAAAGAAAGTACTCCAGCCTTCAAGTTCAAAAAAATCAGAAACCATTCTTATGCCCAATTGGTGAAGTTCACCTGAAACACTTGTCGCAATTAGTACTTGTCCATTTTTCTCAGTAGTAAAAATGTATTGATAAAGCTTAGACATAATATACTGGGTAACAGCTGTACAGTAATGTTCCATTGCAATGGAAATTTTATTTTGCTGCCATAAGTTTCCAACCTCCCATTGTGCTGGCTGGAAAACACCTAAATATATATTTTTTACTGTTTCGCGGTCATGGACATTTGATAATATTAACTTTTCAGCTTTAGTTCTTTCCTTTCTTAAAAGTAAATCTAGATATTCCTGGTATAGTTGAACCAATAATTTGTCATCATGAGCAAGAACTGTTTTTTCCATAAGTATCTTTTATTTAATTAATACCGCAACTTTTTTGATTAAAATACCTTTAAAATAAAGACATCAGCACTTATTTATTTGTTGTATAATCGAAGAAATATTATTTTTTTAAAGAGGTAACCACTATCATCTTATTAAGACTAATACTTTGGGGGAATATTAAAGGCTAACAAGGATACAAATACTAACATTTTAGATAAAACATGGTAAGCATTTTCGGTAGTAATAATTTTTGAATAGATGCTGCTATGCAGGAGCGTCCATTCATCTAAATTCTATAATTTAATATTTATTTAAATAAAAACCCCGGTGTTGGTATCCCGGGGTTATCTTTTTGTGGGCGGAGACGGAATTGAACCGCCGACACAAGGATTTTCAGTCCTTTGCTCTACCAACTGAGCTATCCGCCCGTAAAAGAGATTCCAAAGATATTATTTTATAGATCAAAAACCAAAACTTTTTTAAAGAAATTATGTATTGATTGGAACATTTTTTGGCAACAAACTATTCAATAAAATTCCTACAATTCCAGCCAAGCCTATTCCGGAAAACTGATATTCACCGTAGCCTAAAATCATATCACCTATTCCGAAAACTAATATAACAGCGACAATAACTAAGTTTCTCGGATTAGACATATCAACTTTATTATTCACTAAAGAACCAATACCAATCGCTGCAATCATCCCGAATAGTAAAACCATTATTCCCCCCATAACCGGTATAGGAATCGTTTTTAATGCTGCACCAAGTTTGCCAAAAAACGCTAGCAGAATAGCAAACACAGCAGCAATAATCATTAACTTTGGTTCAAACTTTTTGATTAAAGCTACTGCCCCTGTAACTTCAGAATAAGTTGTATTTGGAGGACCACCAAGTAATGATGCGGTAAAGGTTGCTATTCCATCACCCAATAAAGTTTTGTGTAAGCCCGGTTTTTTTACATAATTTTTTTTTGCTGCTTCGGAAATTGCTAAAATATCTCCAACATGTTCAATTGCCGGAGCAATAGCAACAGGCAGAATAAAAAGTATCGCACCAATTTCGAAAACCGGAAACGCAAATGATCCATTCTCTGTTGCATTTGTCCAAGGAATAGAAAACCAGGATGCTTCGGCTACAGCTTGATAATTTACCTTTCCCAAAATTATTGACAGCAAATAGCCGGATACAATTCCAATTAAAATTGGGATTAAACTAATAATCCTCTTCCCTTTCAAAACGACATAAATTGTTACTGCCAAACTGAATAAAGCTACAGCTATCGCTGTAAAATCAAGCTCGTTTCCTCCGGTAAAGTTTTTAGTCATCCCAACAGCAACCGGAGCAAGTTTCAATCCGATAACCATAATCACTGGTCCGGTTACTACCGGAGGCAAATATTTTTCAATTATTTTAATTCCTCTAAATTTTACTAGTGCCGCTAAAAGAATATAAAGAAGTCCAGCACTTGCCAATCCACCCAAGGTTGCACCCAAACCGTATTCTTGAATACCAACTTGTATTGGAGCTATAAAGGCAAATGAACTTGCTAGAAATATTGGAACTCTTGCTTTTGTGATTAATTGAAAAATTATCGTTCCGAGTCCAGCAGTGAACAATGCGATAGATGGGTCCAAGCCAGTTAAAAGCGGAACTAAAACTAATGCTCCAAATGCAACAAAGAGCATTTGTGCACCGAGAATAATTTCTGATCCTGAGATGTTAAATTTCATATTTTAATTTTGCCAGGTTTGTTTTTGGTGGGATTAAATATAAGTGATTAGGTCGATAATAAAAAAGAAAGAAGTAGCGCAGATTTCAAATCTGCGCCACAAAAATAAGTAAATTATTAGTCGCCTAAAGTGGCAACCATAACTGCTTTAATTGTGTGAAGTCTGTTTTCAGCTTCGTCAAAAACAATAGAATGAGCTGATTCAAAAACTTCTTCACTAACTTCCATTTCAGGAACACCAAACTTTTGGTAAATTTCTTCACCAACAGTTGTTTCTCTGTTATGGAAAGCCGGTAAACAGTGCATGAATTTCACGTTTGGATTACCGGTGTTTTTGATCATTTCCATATTCACTTGGTATGGTTTCATTTTATTGATTCTTTCTTCCCAAACTTCAGGAGCTTCACCCATTGATACCCAAACGTCAGTATATAAGAAATCACAATCTTTAACGCCGGCAACAGGATCGTCGGTTAATTCAATTGTAGCACCGGTTTCTTTAGCTATTTCTTTACATTGAGCAACTAATTCATCTGTCGGCCATAATTCTTTCGGAGCAACTGCTTTGAATTTCATTCCCATTTTAGCAGCACCAACCATAAGTGAGTTACCCATGTTGTTTCTTGCGTCACCTAAGTAAGCAAATGTTACTTGGCTCAATGGTTTATCAGTGTGTTCCATCATTGTTAAGAAGTCAGCCAAAACTTGAGTTGGATGATATTCATTTGTTAAGCCGTTCCAAACAGGAACACCGGCATGTGCACCAAGTTCTTCAACTATTTCTTGTCCAAAGCCTCTGTATTCAATTCCATCGTACATTCTGCCAAGCACTCTAGCTGTATCTTTCATTGATTCTTTTTTTCCCATCTGTGAGCCTGATGGTCCCAAGAAAGTAACCCCAGCACCTTGATCCATTGCAGCAACTTCAAAAGCACATCTTGTTCTTGTTGAGTCTTTAGCAAATAAAAGAACAACATTTTTTCCTACTAATCTTTTCTTTTCTGTACCTGCATATTTTGCAGCTTTTAAATCCTTTGATAAATCCAATAAAAATAGGATCTCTTTTGGAGTGAAATCCAAAAGTTTAACAAAGTTTCTATTTCTTAAGTTAAATGCCATTTTATCACCTGATTATAAGTTTATAAAGTTTATCAAGTTGAAAGTTTATCAAGTTACATGAGCTCGTGTACTAATTGTTTATCAAGTTACTAATTTAGAGATTTAATTAATCCGGAAATTATTTTGGCAATCTCTATTGTTCGTGAATGCAAATCTTTATAAGAATCTTCAGTGATATATTTCAATTCAACTGCTAAATACAACATAGATCTAACTTCGCCAACACTTCCTTTTGAAATAAATAAAAATCTCTGAAATTCATTATTCGATTTCCTTTCGTAACCTTCTGCAATATTATTCATTACAGAAACAGAAGCTCTTCGAATTTGATCTTTAAAGGAATAATCCTTGCAATCATCAAACAATTTGTAAATCAGTAGAGTTAATTCTTTTGATTTTTGCCAAGCAACTATATCTTCAAATCTCTCAAATTTCATAATATTCTTGATAAACTTGACGAACTTTTTACTTGATAAACTACTTTACTATTCTTGTTCCGCAATTTTCTTTTTGCAATTCGGATTCAGTCGTAATTACCGAAACAGCACCACCGTTTTCAACAAATGAAATAGCAGCTTTTACTTTCGGTCCCATACTTCCTTTTCCGAATTGACCTTCTTCCAAATACTTCTTTGCTTCAGCAACTGTAATTGTATCCAGAGCTGTTTGCTCAGGAGTATTAAAGTTGATGTAAGCTTTCGGAACATCTGTAACTATATATAACGCATCGGCGCCAATCTCTTTAGCCAATAATGCAGAAGCTAAATCTTTATCGATAACAGCTTCAATAGCTTCGAGATATTTTGTGTCTTCATGTTTATAAATCGGAATACCGCCGCCGCCAACTGCAATAACGATATGCCCTCTTTCAGCAAGTTCTTTAACTATAGCATTGTTCATTACTGCTTTTGGCTGTGGTGAAGCTACAACACGTCTCCAGCCTCTTTTACGTGCATCTTCCGTGAATTGCCAGTTATTTGTTTTAGAAAGCAAGTCTGCTTCCTCTTTCAAATAAAACGGCCCAATAGGTTTTGTAGGATTTTCAAATGCAGGATCATTCAAATCAACTAAAACTTGCGTAACAAGAGTTACACAGTTTTTATCAACCTTGTGATCGTTCAATGCGTTTCTCATCTGCCTTTCGATCATGTAGCCGATCTCTCCTTGAGAATCGGCCACACAAATATCAATCGGCATTTTTGGTAATTTATATTTTTCATGTCCGGCTTCGTTTTTTAACAATAAGTTTCCAACTTGCGGACCATTACCATGAGTTATTACAACATTGTAGTCGTTTTTGATTAGCTCCAATACTTTTACACTAGTATCATAAGCATTCTTTTCCTGCTCATCTACTGTACCTTGTTCAGTTCCTCTTAAAAGAGCGTTTCCACCAAATGCAACTACTGCTGTTTTTTTCATATTATGCCTTTTTCTTTCAATATAGTTTCAACAGTAATAGCACCAATTTCTTGTAATTCATACATTACACGAGTGTTTGGTTTATTGATGTTTAAGATTCTGCCTAAATCAATAGGAGTTCCGATAACAACTGAGTCACATTCAACTTTGTTGATTGTTTCTTCTAAGTCTTTCATTTGTTGTTCGCCGTAACCCATTGCAGGAAGAAGAACACCGATTTCAGGATATTTTTCAAAAGTTTCTGTAATCGAAGCAACTGTGTAAGGTCTTGGATCAACTAAATCGATAGCGCCTAATTTTTGAGCTGCAACTGTACCAGCACCATACTGCATTTCACCGTGAGTTAAAGTTGGGCCGTCTTCAACAACCAATACTTTTTTATCTTTAATAACTTCTGGATTATCAACTGTTAACGGAGAAGCAGCTTCAATAACTGTAGCATTTGGATTAACTTCTTTAATGTTATCTAAAACTTCTAAAATATCGTCAGCATCTGCTGAGTCAATTTTATTAACGATAGCAACGTCAGCCATTCTTAATGAAGTGTTGCCAGGATAATAAACTAATTCGTGACCTGGTCTGTGTGGATCAACAACTGTGAAAGTTACGTCAGGTTTGTAGAAAGCCATATCATTGTTACCGCCGTCCCACAAGATAACGTCAGCTTCTTTTTCAGCTTCTCTAATAATTGCTTCATAGTCAACACCAGCATAAATAACACCGCCTAAAGCAATGTGTGGTTCGTATTCTTCGATTTCTTCAATTGTACAGTCTTGTGTTTTAAGATCTTCTAAAGTTGCGAATCTTTGAACTTTTTGTTTTACTAAATCACCGTAAGGCATTGGGTGACGAATAGCAACAACTTTTTTACCAGCGTCTCTCAAAGTTTTTACAATCTTTCTTGATGTTTGTGATTTACCACAGCCTGTTCTAACTGCTAATACAGCAACAACAGGTTTTGATGATTTGATCATTGTTTCTTCGCCGCCTAATAATCTGAAAGATACGCCAGCAGCATTAACGATAGAAGCTTTTGTCATTACATAATCAAAAGGAACGTCTGAGTATGAGAATACTACTTCAT